>JANMTJ010000178.1:0-7224 GCA_031390295.1 Oleiharenicola sp. | reverse complement strand
CTTGCCCGCCGGGCTGACTTTTGTGCAGGCTGCGATGGTCGAGCCTGTCTCCATCGCGCTTCATGCGGTGCAGCGGGTGAGGGTGGCGCCGACCGATACCGCCGTGGTGGTCGGCAGCGGCATGATTGGCCTCTTTGTCGTCCAGGCCCTCCGCTGGGCGGGTGCGCGTCGCATCATCGCGGTGGATCTCGAACCGAAGCGCCTCGCGCTGGCCCGTGAACTCGGCGCCACCGACGTCCTCCAGTCCGACACCTGCGATGTGCCGGCGGAGGTCGCCCGGCTCACCGACGGACAGGGGGCGGATCTCACCTTCGAGGTAGTGGGGGTTTCCACGACGCTCCAGCTTGCGCTTGCCTGCCTGCGGCGGGGCGGCTCGGCTGTGCTCGTGGGCAATCTGGCGCCGAAAACCGACTTTCCGCTGCAGGCCGTGGTCACGCGTGAACTGACGCTTTACGGGACCTGTTCATCGGCGGGCGAATATCCGCTCTGTCTCGATCTCATCTCGCGCGGCGTGATCCGGGTGGAGCCGATGATCAACACCGTCGCACCGCTGGCCGACGGAATGGAGTGGTTTCATCGTCTTAGCACCAAAGGCGGCGGCCAATACATGAAGGTCATCCTCCAACCATGAGCACCTCAGCCAACTTCGATCTCACGGGGAAAATCGCCCTGGTCACCGGCGCGAGCCGGGGCCTGGGCCGGTCATTTGCCCTCACGCTGGCCCGGGCCGGCGCGGACGTCGCCATCACCAGTCGCACCCTGGCCCCGCTCGACGACACCCGGCATGCGATCGAAGCTCTGGGCCGGCGCTGCCTGCCGGTCATGCTCGACGTGAGAACCGAGGCGAGCATCCAGGCGGCGGTCGAGGCCGTGCACGCCCATTTCGGTCGCATCGACATCCTGGTGAACAATGCCGGCTGCAATATCCGCAAACCAGCACTCGAGGTCACTTGGGAAGATTGGAACACCATCCTCGACACCAACCTGCGCGGTCCATTCTTCGTCGCCCAAGCCGTCGCGCGTCACATGACGGGGCAGGGAGGCGGGCGCATCATCAATATCGGCTCGGTCACCAGTGTGGCGGGCTATGCGGGGCTCGGGCCCTATGGCGCCAGCCGGGGCGGGATCAAGCAGCTGACCATGAGCCTGGCGGCTGACTGGGGACCGCATGGCGTGACCGTGAACTGCCTCGCCCCGGGCTGGTTCAAGACGGCACAAAACGCCGTGATGTATAAGGATGCCGCGTGGGTGAACTACTTGAGCGAGACGATTCCGCTGCGCCGCCCCGGTGCAAGCGATGACCTTGATGGTGCACTGGTGTTTCTGGCCAGCGAGGCCGGCCGCTACGTCACGGGCCAGACGCTGCTCGTGGACGGAGGTATTTCGGTCAACGACACCCGGGCGTTGCCGG
The DNA here is from genome assembly GCA_031390295.1 of Oleiharenicola sp. Classification (GTDB taxonomy): domain Bacteria; phylum Verrucomicrobiota; class Verrucomicrobiia; order Opitutales; family Opitutaceae; genus Lacunisphaera. Next base: position 5,813 of record JANMTJ010000178.1, on the reverse strand, counting down.
CCAGAAAATGAAGTTCGGGGCTGCCCCCGTCGCATCGATTGCGGGCCCAGCTTTACCCTTGGCGTCGGTTCGGCTTTGCGCGAACCTTCCGGCCCATCGCCATGCCCCCGAGTTTCACCTTTGATGTCATTCTGTACGGCCTGCTGGTCTTGGGCGTGTTTGGCTTCCTGTGGGTCTATTACGACCGCCGCGACCGGGCCTTTTACGACACCGAGCGCCGCCGGATCACCTTCCATTGCATCCGTTGCGATCACCTCTACACGGAAAAGCGCGGAACCGACACCGCTCCGTGCCCCAAGTGCGGCCATCCCAACACCCGGCTGAAGTTTTAAACAAAACCGGCAAAATGATGAGAACGAGTGATTCGACCGGGTAGGATTCTTGATCTGACATTCCGGTCTTTCTGATAATCCTGCCTGAGCCCAGCGCCTCATCCCCATGTTCAAACGCCTCTTCCTGCCCCTGTGTCTGATCCTCGCGGCCACCCTGCGCGCCGCACCGCCGTTTGCAGCCGTGCTCGATGCTTATTACGAGGAATACCTCGCCCTGTTCCCCATTGATGCCGCCACGTATGGCGACAACGACCCGCGCTACGAGATGGTCTGGCCCAATGACATCAGCGCGGAGCACCGCGCCAAGGTCATGGTAATGTGCAACAAATACCTGGCGGCGCTCGCGGGCTACGACCGGGCAGCCCTGAATCCTTCCGAACAGCTGAGCCATGATACCTTGAAGTGGAGCCTCGTGGCGCGCCGGGAATTGGGTGCGCAGATATTCCACCTGCTGCCTGTCAACCAATTCTCCAGCCCGCCCCTGACCTTTGCCCAATTGGCCTCGGGCCGGAGCGTGCACCCGTTCAAGACCGCCCGGGACTTCCGCAATTTCATCAGCCGCGCCCGGGGTTTCAGCCAGTGGGTGGACACCGCCATCGCCAACATGAGGCAGGGCATGGCGCAGGGGGTGGTCCAGCCGGGGATTCTGATGGAGCGGGTCCTGCGGCAATTTGAACCACTCATGGCGGACGATCCGGTGGGAAACATTTTGTTCGGGCCGCTCGAGATGCTGCCGGCGGATCTGGCTCCGGTGGAGAGGGACCGGCTTAGGGCGGATTACACCGCCGCCATCCGCGGCCTCATGATCCCGGCCTACACCCGGCTGCATGATTTCATCCGGACGGAGTATCTGCCGCGGTGTCGTGATACCGCGGGCATCGGGGTTCTGCCCGACGGGGCCGCGGCCTATGCCAGCGCCGTCCGCTGGCAGACCACCACGGACCTGACCCCCGATCAGATCCACGAGATCGGCTTGCGCGAGGTCGCCCGCATCCGGGGCGAGATGGCCGAGGTGCGCCGGCGCGTCGGCTTCAAGGGCACGCTGGAGGAGTTCCTGGGCTTCGTGGCCACGGATCCGCAGTTTGCGCCGTTCAAGACGGAAGAAGAGATCCTTGGGGCCTACCGCGCCATTGAGGGCCGCATCGTCGCGCAAATGCCCAAATTCTTCGGCCATCTGCCACGGACCAGGTTCGAGGTCCGGGCCACGGAGAAGTTCCGCGTGGCCACGGCTTCCCATGAGTACAGCCCCGGCACACCGGACGGGCTGCGCCCGGGTGTGTTTAACGTGCCGATCGTCACGCCGCAGACTTACCGGACGCCCCGGATGGAGAATCTCTTCCTGCACGAGGCGATCCCCGGGCATCATTTCCAGCTTTCGCTCGCGCTTGAAAACACCGCGCTGCCCAAGTTCCGCCGTTTCGATTCCAACAATGCCTATGCGGAGGGCTGGGGGCTGTATACCGAGCGGATGGGCAGTGAACTGGGGCTTTACACCGATCCCTACCAATATTTCGGCATGCTTTTGGGCGACATGCAGCGGGCGGTGCGGCTGGTGGTGGACACCGGGATGCATGCCAAGGGGTGGAGCCGGGAGCAGGCCCTGGCCTATGCGGCGTCGAACGAGGGCGGCAGTCCTGCGGCCCATGTGGCCAAGATTGAGCGCTACATGGCGGCCCCGGGCCAGGCGTTGGGCTACAAGATCGGCCAGTTGAAAATCATCGAATTGCGGGACCGGGCGGAGAAGGGGCTGGGCGCCCGGTTCGACCTGCCGTCCTTCCACGACCGGGTCTTGATGGAAGGGGCCCTGCCGCTGGCGGTGTTGGAGGCCCATGTGCAGCTGTGGATTGAGCGGGGCCAGAAGCCTTAGCCCCCCGGTCCGGGTCATGCCGGGGATTGGGATTGATTCGCCCGCGGCGAGTGCCCCATAACTTCGCATGGCACAGACAATCGCCGTTCTCGATTTCGGTTCCCAACTGACGCAGGTCATCGCCCGCCGCATCCGCGAGTGTCAGGTCTACTCGAAGATCTACCACTTCAGCACGCCGGCCGCCAAGCTTCGCGAGGAGGGTGTCGTCGGCATCATCCTTTCCGGTGGCCCCCAGAGTGTCTACGCCAAGACCGCCCCGCACCCCGACCCGGAGATTTTCAAGCTCGGCGTGCCGGTGCTCGGCATCTGCTATGGCGTGCAGCTCATGGGCCACTTCCTCGGTGGCAGTGTGGCCCATAGCAAGGCCCGGGAATACGGCCACGGCCACCTGACGATCAAGAAGCCGGGCAAACTTTTCGCCGGTCTGCCGCGCAAGCTGCGCATCTGGAATTCCCACGGCGACAAGCTCACCAAGCTGCCCCCGGGTTTTGTCGCCACCGCCGGGTCCGACAACTCGCCCTACTCTGGTATCGAGGATGTGCGGCGCGGGTTCTACGGCATCCAGTTTCACCCCGAGGTATTCCATACCGAGCGCGGGGTGGACATGATCCGCAACTTCCTCGTGAAGGTTTGCCGGGTCCGGCAGGACTGGACGACCCGGGATTTCATCGCCCATGCCGTGGCCGATATCCGGACCAAGGTCGGCAAGTCCCGGGTGCTGCTCGGGCTCTCCGGCGGGGTGGATTCATCGGTGGCCGCTGCGCTGCTGCACAAGGCCATCGGCAAGCAGCTCACCTGTGTCTTTGTGGACAACGGCCTGTTGCGCAAAGGCGAGCGCGAGTACGTCGAAGCGCTCTACCGGCGGAATTTCCATATCGACCTTCGCGTGGTTGATGCGTCGAAACTTTTCCTGAAACGCCTCAAGGGCGTCAGCGAGCCCGAGGCCAAGCGCAAGATCATCGGACGCACCTTTGTCGAAGTGTTTGAAAAATCGCTTCGATCCATCGGTGGAGCCCAGTTCCTTGGGCAGGGGACACTTTACCCTGACGTCATCGAAAGCGTCTCGATCGCCGGCAATCCCGCTTCGCTGATCAAGACCCATCACAACGTCGGCGGCCTGCCCGAGCGGATGAAGCTCAAGCTCATCGAACCGCTCCGCGAGCTTTTCAAGGATGAGGTGCGACAGGTGGGGGCGGCGCTCGGCCTGCCCAAGGAAGTCGTCTGGCGGCAGCCGTTCCCCGGCCCGGGCCTCGGGGTCCGCGTCATGGGCGATATCACCGCCGACAAACTGGAAATCCTCCGCAACGCCGACGCGGTGTTGCAGGAGGAGATGATGAAAACGGGTTACTACTGGAAGGTCTGGCAGTCGTTTGCCGTGTTCCTGCCGGTCAAGACCGTCGGCGTTTTCGGCGACGAGCGCACCTATGACTATGTCATCGCCCTGCGCATCGTGGAGAGCATCGATGCCATGACCGCCGACTGGGCCAGGATTCCGCACGATATCCTGCAGCGAATCTCCAGTCGCATCACCAACGAGGTGCGCGGGGTCAGCCGGGTGGTCCTGGATATCAGTTCCAAGCCCCCGGCCACCATCGAATGGGAGTAGTTTCCCGTTGCGAATGACGGCACTGGCCCCAATTTCGCCTGTCATAACACCCCGTATGAACGTCCGTCGTCTTTGCGCCTTTGCTGCCTTGCTCATACTCGCCAGACTGTACGCCTCTGCCGACACCACTGATATGTGGCTGGCCAAGGCCCGCGCTTATCTGGGCAGCGAAAGTGCACTCAATGCGGTAAACAGCCTGCATTTTGAAGGGGCCGTCGAGGCCACGGAGCGGGTCGCCGATCCGGCTGATTCCAGCAAGGCGATCGAACGGCCGATTCACCTGGCCATCGACATCGTTTTCCAAAAGCCGATGCAACAGCGCCAGATCATCCGGTCCGAACAGGTCGAGCGCACCACCAGTCTTGATGGTTATGATGCCTGGGAGAAGGTGAGCGACCGGACCAACAAGAATCCGCCCCGGATACAGCTTCTGGACCCCAACGGGATCAAGCGCCTCCGGGCCACCACCATCGAGAATCTCAGCTTTTACTCGAATCAGGGTCACAATATGCGCCAGGTGCGGTTGCTGGGTGACGCCACAGTGGACGGTATTGCCTGTGTAAAGCTCTCCTTCACCCACAGCAGCAACATCGTTTTCATCCGTTACTTTGAGAAATCCACCGGCCGGCTGGTCAAGACCGAGCTCGACAGTGGCGGCGAGATCCGCGAGCAGGGCGAGATGATGGTCAGCGGCATCCGGTTTCCCCGCAAGGTGGTCAACAAGACGGCGGACGGGAAGGTCACGGTCATTGCGTTCGACAAGGTAACAGTGAGCGAGCGGTTCCCCGCGGATGCTTTCGCCGTTCCCGCCATCCAGACCAGATAGGCGCGGTGCTGGCCGGGGCTAAATTCGGCCGTCCCTATACATTTTCTACCGGGGACAAGGCGAAGGTCTAATGACCACCGGGTCACGCCATCCAGCCTAGGCTTTGCTTTGCAACAGGCCCGATTTCTGTTCTCTTAACGGCCACCCCACCATGCCCAACGACGCGTCCATTAAGATCGACGGTAAAGAGTTTCCCTATCCGATGATGATAGGCAGTGAGGGTGAAAAGGCGGTCGATGTCCGCAACCTGCGCAAGGACACCGGCGTCATCTTTTACGACCAGGGGTACGGCAATACCGGCTCGTGCGAGAGCCAGGTGACTTTCCTCGATGGCGACAAGGGCGTGCTGCGCCACCGGGGTTACCCGATTGAGCAGCTCGCGCAGCATTCCAATTACATGGAGACCGCCTATCTCGTCATCTACGGCGAGTTGCCCACGGCCGTCCAGCGCAGGAAATTCGGCGATTTGATGCGGCAAAACGCCCACGTCGAGCCCCAGATGCAGCGCCTCTTCGAGGGTTACCCCAAGAACACGCCGCCCATGGTCGTGCTCGCCTCACTGGTCGCGTCACTGGCCGGCTATTATCCCGATCTGGCCACGAATAATTTTGAGAAGGATCTGCAGCATTTCGATCTCAGCGCCGCCATGGCGATCTCGAAGATCCGCACGCTGGGCGCGATGGTCTACCGGCACAGCCTCGGCCTGCCTTTCGTGCATCCCAAGGATCTGCCGTTCTGTGACAATCTGCTGCATCTGATGTTCTCCGAGCCCTACCACGATTATGTGTCCATCCCGGAGGTCACCCAGGCGCTGAACCTGATTTTGCTCATGCACGTCGACCACGAGCAGAACTGCAGCACCTCCACCGTGCGCATGGTCGGTTCCAGCGGGGCCAATCTATTTACCTCCCTCGCTGCGGGCATCGGCGCCCTGTCCGGTCCGCTGCACGGCGGAGCCAACGCCGCCGTGATGAACATGCTCCAGTCCATTCACGACGAGCACGACGACGGCACCCGCTTCATTGAAGCGGCCAAGGGCGGCTCCAAGAGCAACCGGCTCATGGGCTTCGGCCACGCCGTCTATCGCAACTTTGACCCCCGGGCCAAGGTCATCGGCGAAGCCTGCAGCGTCGTGTTGAAGAAACTCGGCAAGTCCGACCCGCTGCTCGACATCGCCCACAA
>JANMTJ010000173.1:0-2088 GCA_031390295.1 Oleiharenicola sp. | reverse complement strand
CGCGAGTTCGGCCCGGAGAAACTCCCGCTCTACGAAGCCTACGCGGTGATCTGGGCGAGCGACGACCTGCAATACAGCGGCGGCGGCACCACGCACGCCTCGGCCTACAATTACTGGCACAACCTGATGGCGGCCCGTCTCGCCCCGCTGGCCGGGGCCGATCCGGCACCCTACACCCGTGAAGCCGGTTTGATTGCGCGCGCGATGAGCGAGCTGCTCTGGACGGACGGGCATTTTGCCGAGTTCAAGGACCTGCTCGGTCGCCAGCTGGTCCACCCGAGTCCCGGGCTCTGGACGTTTTATCACGCGGCGGATTCGGGGGTCCCGGGCTTCGAGCGGATGGCGGACTATATGACGAAGCGCCCGCGGATCCCGGTCCGGGGCCCCGGCGTGCCGGCCGGGGAGGATTTCGGGCTGCTCCCCACGACCGACTGGATGCCCTACACGTGGTCGATCAACAACGTGGTGATGGCCGAAAATGTGCACACCGCGCTCGGGTTGTGGCAGGCGGCCCGGCCCGAGGAGGCGTTCCGCCTGCTGAAGAGCGCGCTGCTGGCCTCGATGTTCATGGGCATCTCCCCCGGTAACGTCGGCTCGATGAACACCCTCGATGTCTACCGGCGCGAGTCGCAGCGGGACTTTGCCGACAGTTCCGGCGTGCTGAGCCGGGCCGTGGTCGAGGGCCTGTTCGGTGTGCGGCCCGACGCCCTCGCGGGTGAATTGCTGGTGGCGCCTGGTTTTCCCTGGGAGTGGACGCAGGCCCGGCTGCAGCATCCGATGGTCGGGTTCACCTACCAGCGCGACATGACCACCTTGCGGCTGGTGGTGACGCCGCGCTTTGCGGTCCCGATGACGCTGCGCCTGCGCGTCCCGGTGTTTGGGAGCGCCGCACGGGTCACCGTCAACGGCCAGACCGGGGGAGGGAAGTGGCTGGAGGGTGAACGGCCGGGCTTTGAAATTGTCGCTCCCGTCGCGGCGAAATGGGAAGTGCGCGTGGCATGGTCCGGCCCCATCCGTTCGGAAGCGACGGCGACGCCACAGGGTCCCTGGGCTCGCCCTGCCGAATGGGACGCACCGGTGGCCGTGACCCAACCCGAAACCGTCGATCTCACGGCGCACTTCAACGATCGCGTCACCGAGATCTTCCGCCCGGGAAAATATCTGTCGCCACGCTCGCCGTATGTTTCCTTGGCGCTGCCCGCCCAGGGCATCGGGGCGTGGGCGGGTCATGTCAATGCCACGGCCGAGATTGATGATGCGGGCTTGCGCCGCGTCGCCGCGGACAACCACGGCCGGCTGATGCTGCCCGACGGACTGCCCTTCGCCACGCCCGGTCCGGGTGGGACGCCGAACATTGTCTTCGTCTCGCAATGGGACAACTACCCACGCGAGGCCATGGTGCCGCTCACCGGCAAGGCCCGGCACCTTCACCTGCTGATGGCGGGCTCGACGAATCATATGCAGAGCCGGCTCGACAACGGCGAGGTCGTGGTCACCTACACCGATGGCACCACCAGCCGGCTGGCCCTGCGCAATCCCGAGACATGGTGGCCGGTTGAGCAGGATTATTTCACCGACGATTACCAGTTCCGCGTCGACGGGCCGCTGCCGGTGCGGGTGGACCTGAAGACGGGCCTGGTCCGGGTGCTCGGGCCCGCGACGTTCAAGGGTCAGGGCCGGACGATCCCGGGTGGCGCGGCCACCGTGCTCGGACTGGCCCTCGATCCGAGCAAGGAATTGCGCTCCGTCACCGTGCGGGCGCTGGCCAACGACGTGGTCATCGGCCTGATGGCCGCAACTCTGGCGCGCTGAGGCCGAAAACCATGACTGTCCAACAACCCCGGGCTTTTACCCCGTGTCAGTAACCCTGAATCTTCTTCCACCCCATGTTCACGACGATCCTGTTTCGCAGTCTGGCCCTTGCGGTCTTCGGGCCCTCGGTGGCCCTGGCCGCTGTGCCAGTGCCCCTCAAGTTCGGCTTCGACCCGGTTTCGGCGAAAGGGGAAATCCGCCTCGTAGCGGCCAGCGACGTGTACAGTCCGGAGCGGGGCTTTGGTTTTGAACCCGGCATCGCAGTAAAGCCCGTCC
>JANMTJ010000140.1:0-3516 GCA_031390295.1 Oleiharenicola sp. | reverse complement strand
GGAGCGTATTCATGGGGACTCACAAGATGACCCTATCCCATCGGGAGTGAACCTTATTATTGTCGATGCATCCGAATCGCCGTTGGCGAAGCAGAAGTTTTTTCTCGGTGTCCCCGCGTCTTTCTGATTTTTCAGGGCATGCGCGCAAAGTCACGGACCGCCCGGTCGATCTCCATGCTGGAAAAGGAGGCACTAGCGGTGCTCGCCCGGCTGAAGCGGCTTGGCAGCCGGCGGGTGCGGGAAGGGCTGGTACGGTACGGGCTTCCCTCGGACAAAGCCCTCGGGGTACCGATGAATGTCATCCAGAGACTGGCCAAATCGCTGGGCCGGGACCAGGAGCTGGCGGAGGCGTTGTGGGAGACGCAGGTCTACGAGGCGAGGCTGCTCGTGGCCTATGTGGGGGAACCGGAAAAACTGACCCCGGCGCTCATGAACCGCTGGTGCCGCGATTTCGACAACTGGGGCGTGGTGGACACCGTGTGCTTCAAACTCTTCGACCAGAGCCCGCATGCTTGGGGTCGCGTGGAGCCCTGGGCCGGATTGCAGGGCGAGTTTCAACGTCGCGCAGGCTACGTGCTGCTGGCCTGTCTGGCGGGGCATGACCGCAAAGCCCCCGACGGGAAGTTTCTCCGCTTGTTGCCCATGGTCGAGCGCGGGGCGGACGATGACCGCAACTTCGTCAAGAAAGGCGTGAGCTGGGCGTTGCGCCGGATGGGCCGGCGCAGTCCGGGTCTGAACCGGGCAATTGTAGAGATGGCCCGGCGGCTGGTGAAGTCCGAATCGCCCGCGGCCCGCTGGGTGGGCCGGGATACGCTCAAGGAACTCACCAGCCCGGCGGTGAGGAAGAGCCTGGCAGGCCGGCGCTAGTCCGGCGGTCAGTCCGCCTTGGTGGCGTCAATCCTCGCGGCCTCGGTCTCCATCTGCGTGACCAGTTCATTCATCTGGTCCACCACGGCCTGCACGGTCTCGCGGCGGGACAGGTCCACGCCGGCCTTCTGCAGTTGCTTCATCGGGTGGTCGTTGCCCCCGCTGCGCAGCAGGTCAAGGTAACGGGCGGTGGCCTCCGTCCGGGCGGAGGGCTCGCCGGTGGTCATGTCCTTGAACAATTTGGCCGAGGAGGCGAAACAGGTCGCATACTGGTAGACGTAATAGGGGGAGTTGTAGAAGTGGGGGATGCGGGTCCAGGTGTATTGGTACAGGTCATCGACCGTTACGGCGTCGCCGTAATAATCCTGAAGCAACTTGCGGTAAATGCCGCTCAACACCTCGGCCGTGATGGGCTGGCCCTGCTCGACGCGGCGATGGGCCTGCAGTTCGAAATCGGCGAACAGCACCTGCGTGTAGAAGGTGCCGACGATCGCGTCCACCGCCTGCTGGAGCAGGAGGAAGCGCTCCTTCGGGTCGGTGGTGGTGGCGAGCAGCTGGTTGAGCAAGAATCGCTCGTTGGTGGTTGAGGCGACCTCGGCGACGAAAATCGTGTAGCTGGAGGTGACAAAGGGCTGGGACTCGTAGGACAGCACGGTGTGCATGCCGTGTCCGGCCTCGTGGGCCAGCGTGAAGACGGCGTCGAGCGTGTCGTTGTAGTTCATCAGCAGGTAGGGACCGACGCCATAGACACCGGCGCAATAGGCGCCGCTGCGCTTGCCCTCGTTTTCATAGACGTCGATCCGGCCGCCCGACACGAACCGGCGGTATTTCGCCGTGTAGTCGGCCCCCAGCGGGGCGACGGACTTGATCACGAGGTCCTTGGTCGCGTCGTAAGGATAGGTCGCGGTCGACTTGTAGACGGGAATCGAGCCGTCATAGAGGTGGTATTGTTCGAGGCCGAGGAGCTTCTTGCGCAACCGGAGGTAACGTTGCAGGGGCGCGGTGCCGGCCCGGGTGGTCTCGACCAGAGTCTCGACGACGGATGCCGGTATGGCGTTGCCGTCGAGGGCGGCGGCGAGGGTGGTGGGGTAGTTGCGGGCCTGCGCGTCGGCCCAGCCACGCTGGAGAATGGCGTTGTAGATCGCGGCGTAGGTGTTGGCTGTCGCCGAGTATGTCTTCAGGTGGGCGGTGAACGCCGCGGCCCGGTCCGCCTGGTTGTAGTTTGTCTCGAGCAGTTCGCCGTAATTGGCGGGTGACACGGTCACCTCCTTGCCGTCGGTCAGCTTGATGGAGGGAAACTTGATGTCCGAGGTGCTGAGTTCCTGGAAGATGGCACCCGGGGTCGAGTTGAAGCGCGCGCCGTACGAAAGAAGCTTCTCGCCCTTTTCGTCGAGCACGTGTTCCTGCTGCCGGTAGTTGTCGAGGATGGTGAAGGCGTAGAGGGCGAGCTCCGGGGTGTCCTTGATCCACTTTTCCATCGTCGCCTGGGGGATGGTGAGCAGTTCCGGCGTGAACCAGGCGGTGGCGGTACCGAACTTGGCGAAGACGACGCCCACGCGCTGAAACTTGCCGGCGATGGTCTGGTTGCGGGTGTCCACGTCGCGCTGCAACTGCGGGTAGCGGTAGACCCGGTATTGGATCATCCCGATTACGTCGTAGAGCTTGTAGGCCTTAAGCACGGCGGCGGGGCCGCTCGCCAGACTGCCCTTGAGGGCGGCGAACTCGTCCATCCTGGCCTCCATCTCCTTCATGCCGGCATCCCAGGCCTCCCAGCTGGCGTAGATCGGGGTGAAGTCCCAGCGATACTGCGCGGGGATTTCGTCACGAACGCGGGTGGTGGGTTTGGCCGGCGCGACGGTGGCAACAAGGGTTCCGGTTGCGACGGCGGTGACAAGGACCAAAGGCAGTAATTTTCGCATTGGGGCACTTTGTCCGCCGGCCGGCCTTTGTCTAGCCGGCACTGCTGCGACCACCACTAGGGGGGCGGTTGCCTCGCGCCTTGTCAGTCGCCGGCTAAGGTGTCTGCCTGCTCGTGTTTCAATCCGTGGACTCCCGCCGCCGCTCCTACCTGCTCCTGGCCATCATCTATCTGGGTTACATCAGCCTGGGACTGCCCGATGGCACCCTGGGCGTCGCCTGGCCGGAGATTTACCCGGAACTGAACCTGCCGCTGGGTCTCGCGGGCACCATCGTGATGGTGGGTACCGTGCTGACGGGTATTGCCGGTTTCTCCAGCGGGTGGATCATCGGACGCTGGCGCACGGGGCCGGTGGTCATGGTCAGTGGCGTGTTGACCGCCACAGGACTGCTCATTCTTTCGCAGGCGCAGAGCGTCCTGTGGCTCTATGCCGCGGCGGTGCCGCTCGGTCTCGGTGCCGGAGCGGTGGACGCCGGCCTCAACGGCTTTGTCGCCCGGTACTATCGCGGACGGCACATGACCTGGCTGCACGCGTGTTGGGGAGTGGGCGCCACCAGCGGTCCGCTTTTCATCGGCTGGGCGCTGGGGGCCGGTCATGGCTGGCGCGGTGGTTACTTGATGCTTGGCTGTCTCCAGCTGGCTCTGGCTGTCCTCTTTCTTTTCAGCTTGAAGCTGTGGGCGTCGGTATCCGGGTCATCACCGGCCCAAAGTCATGACGGCGCAGCCGACAG
>JANMTJ010000100.1:0-5423 GCA_031390295.1 Oleiharenicola sp. | reverse complement strand
GAACAGGGTCACCGCGCCGCCTTCGCCGGTGGAGAGGTTCTTGTTGGCGTAGAAACTGAAGCAGGTTGCGTTACCGGAGGAGCCGACCATCCCGCCGGAGGGTAAACGGGCGCCAAAGGCATGGGCGGCGTCCTCGATGATAACCACCGCTTCCGGCAGGGCGGCGCGCAACGCCGCGGTGTCCACGGCCAGTCCGCCAAAGTGGACAACCATGACCGCTTTCGTACGGGGCGTGAGCACGGCCCGCACGGTCGCCGGCGTGAGGCAAAACGTTTTGGGATCGACGTCGCAAAAGACCGGTAGGGCGCCGAGGTAGAGGGCGGCGTTGGCCGTGCTGCACCAGGTGAGGCTGGGGCAAATGACCTCATCGCCCTTGCCAATGCCGTTGACCAGCAAGGCGAGGGTCAGCGCCGAGGTGCAGGAATTGACGGTCACGACATGGGGCGCGCCGACGGCATCCGCCAGTTCCTGTTCGAAGGTCTGGGTTTCCGGTCCCATTCCGATCCAGCCTGAGCGCAGCACCCGACCGACTGCGGCGATTTCCTCGTCGGAAAAATCAGGGCGCCCGAAGGGCAGATAGTCAGGACGAATCGTCATACACGAGTCGGCCAGAGTAGAATGGGCGGGCCCGGGCAAGTCGAGAGTTTGTCGGGATCGGGGTGGTTTCGCGGAGTTTTAATGGCCGCGGGAGTTGACCGGCTGCAATGGTTCCGACACCATGCGGACGAATTGCCATCCGCCTTCCAGACCCTGTGGGCCCGCTCGGGCGTGCGTGCCGCCGCGCACAATTTTGGCTGGCTGGCGGTTGAGAAGGCCGTCCGACTGGTGGTGGGGGTCGGCGTGGGCTTATGGCTGGCACGCCATCTTGGTCCGACCCGGTTTGGTACGCTGGGTTATTGCACGGCGATCGTCACACTTTTGGGCTTTCTGCCGGCACTGGGGCTCGACTCGATCGTCAAACGCGACCTGTTGAATCGGTCCGAAATAACTGCGGAACTGCTGGCCAGCAGCCTGGTGCTGCAACTGGCGGCCGGTCTGCTCGCGTATGCGGGTGTGCAACTGACCGTGTTGAACGGGTGGGGGCTGGAGGGTGAAGAACCGCAGGTGTTGGGCATCCTCGGCCTTTTGTTGCTCCAGCCGGCGTTGTTGACGCGCGACCTTTGGCTGCAGGCGCAGTTGCAGGCGAAATGGTCGGTGACGGCGCAGCTCGCCGCGCTGGGCCTAGGTTCGGCACTGCGCATCTGGCTGATCTTGACGGACGAATCGCTCGCTGCCTTCGCGGCGGTGATGGTGGCCGAGATGGTCGTAGGCGCGGTGGGGGTATTTTGGTTCGCCCGGGCGGCGGGTTTGCGCTCGCCCTTCACCGCGGCGCGGGTGGCGACGATGCGGCGATTGCTGGTGCAGGCCTGGCCGCTGATGTTCGCCAGCCTCGCGATCGTCGTTTACATGAAAATCGACGAGCTGATGCTCCGCCATCTCGCCGGGCCGGCGGCGGTCGGCATCTACTCCGCCGCCGTGAAACTAAGTGAAGTGTGGTATTTCCTGCCGGTGGCGCTGGCGGCGAGCGTGTTGCCGGCGCTGCTGCGCGAGCGGGAACGCGACGGGCCGGCCTATGCCCGCCGGCAGCAGCAGTATTACGACCTCAGCGCGGCGGTCGCCTACGTGCTGTCGGTGCCGATCGCGTTGGTCGCCCCCTGGCTGGTGCGGCTGGCCTACGGCGCGGAGTTCGCCGCGGCAGGACCGATCCTCGCGGTTCACATCTGGTCGAGCATTTTTGTGTTCCTCGGGGTGGCGCGGGGACAGTGGCTGGTAAACGAAGGGCTGCAGAAATTCTATCTCGCCGCCACGCTGGCCGGCGCCGTGGCCAATGTGCTGCTCAATCTCCTGCTGATCCCGCGCTGGGGCGGGCTGGGCGCGGCCTGGGCCACCGTCGCCTCCTACGCGCTGGCCGCCTGGCTCGCCTCCTATTTGCATCCCGCGGTGCGGCCGACCGCTGCAATGCAAACACGCGCCCTGTTGATCCCGTTCCGCGGCTGGTCTTATCTCCGGCGCCGATGAACCTGCCCGCTGCCCTGCGACTTCCGCTGGTCCGTGCCCGCCGCGCCGTGTGTGAGACGGTGGGTGTGACCCGCTATTCCTACCTGGCGCTGCATGGGCTCGACCGCAAAATCGAGCGATACCTCGATTTCGACGGCGGGTTGTTCGTGGAGGCGGGGGCCAACGACGGGATCGAGCAGAGCAACACCTACTACTATGAGAGAATCCGCGGCTGGACCGGGTTGCTGGTCGAGCCGGTGCCGCTGCTGGCCGCCGCCTGCCGGAAAAACCGCCGGGCCCGCGTGGCAGAGGCAGCCCTGGTCGCCACCGCAATCCCGGGCGCCACGGTGGAGATCCATCTCGCGGGGCTGATGTCCACGGTCACCGGCGCATTGGGCGATGCGGCCGCGACGGCCCGCCACGTCGCGACCGGGTTGGCCGTGCAGCAACTGTCCGCCACCCCGCAGCTGACCGTGCCGGCGCGCACGCTTTCGGCGTTGCTCGACGAGGCCGGCTTTGCGCGGCCGGTCGACCTGCTTTGCCTTGACGTGGAGGGTGGGGAACCGGGGGCGTTGCAGGGCATTGACTTTAAGCGCCATGCTCCGCGCTACATCTGTGTGGAAGCACGCGATCCCGCCGCCATCGCGGCGGTGCTGGAACCGCGTTACCGACTGCAGGAGGTGCTGACTGATCTCGGCACCCACCGTGATTTGCTCTATACCTTGCGCTAATCCCATGGCCGAACCCATTCCCGTCGTGCTTTTCGCCTATGCGCGGCCCGTCCATCTCGCGCGGGCGTTGGCGTGCCTGAAGGAAAACGGCGTGCCGCTGATCTGCGCGTATGCTGACGGGGCGAAGGGCGGGGCGGACGCCGCCGGCGTGGCGGAGACGCGCGCGCTGTTGCACGGCATCGACTGGTGCGAGGTGCGGCTGACCGAACAGCCGGCCAATCTCGGACTCGGCCGCAACGTGCTGGCCGGGGTCACGGAAGTGGCGGCCCGGCACGATGCGTTCATCGTGTGGGAGGACGACCTGATCTGCGTGCCCGGCACCTATCAGTGGCTTGCGGCTTTGCTGGAGCGTTACCGCAATCATCCGCAGGTTTTCAGCGTGGCAGGCTGGACCCACCCGAGGCTGGTGCCGGCAGGCGTACGGGAAGAACCCTATTTCGATGGCCGGGCGGAATGCTGGGTTTGGGGCGCCTACGCCAGGTCATGGCGTGGCATGGAGCAATCCTTGGCGGACAAATTGCAGGCGATTCACGCGCGTGGGATCAGGCTCGACACCTATGGCGCTGATTTGCCGGCCATGGCAGATGAGTGTGCGCGGAAAAACACATGGGCGGTGCGCTGGCTTTGTCATCACCTGCAACACAACGGGCTGTGCGTGCGTCCGCCCTGGAGCCTGGTGGAGCACATCGGATTTGATCGGACAGCAACCAATGCCGCTGGTGCTCTGCAGTGGATCAATCCACCCTTGAGACCTCCGCCAGTGTTACCCCTGCAAGTGGCCGAGCCCAGGGAACATCCCGACTGCCATTCGCACTGGCGAGATGCGACTGCAGGCCGGCTCGCGCAGATCCTCCGTCCACTGCGCAAATTGCTCGGCCATGACTGACGCGATGAAAAACGGATTGAATAAACTGCTGCCGGCACCGGTCCGCTCATGGTGGCGGATGCGCTTCGGCTGGCGTTGGTTCCGTGGCGACTACCATTCTTGGTCTGAAGCTCGTGCCGCGTCGTCGGGCTATGACGATGCCATGATCCTGCAGAGAGTGGCTGGCGCCATGCGTTTGGCGCGGGCCGTCCCGGGCGGTTGGGAGCGTGATGGCACGGTATTCCAGCACTCCGAGCCGAATGCACCGCTGCTCCGGGCGCTGGCTGTGGCAGCGGCGGAAAATGGCGGGAGCCTGGAAGTGGTGGATTTCGGCGGTGCCTTGGGCAGCACTTGGTGGCAACATCGGAAGGAACTGTCCTCTTTGGGCCTGCGGAGCTGGGTCGTGGTGGAACAGCCGCAATTTATCGAAGCCGGAAAGGAGTTTGCCAACGAAACCCTGGCGTTCGCACCGACCATGGCGGCAGCACTCGAGCTCGTCACCCCTCAGGTCGTGCTCTTCTCGGGCGTCCTGACCTATCTTGAATCACCGGCCGGAGTGCTGGGGGAGGCGGTTGGACTCGGCTTTGCCCACGTGATGTTGGATCGCACGCCCATGATCAGCTCTGGGCCGGCGCGACTTGCGGTTCAGCATACTCCGGCGGAACTCGGAGGAGGCAGCTACCCGGTGTGGCTGTGGACGGAGGATGCCCTGCTGGCGCCGCTCCGTCCGTCCTATGAAAAAGTCGAGTCCTGGCCTGCGTTGGACCGGCTGGCCACCGATGTGCATCATCGGGGCTTTCATTTCCGCCGTCGGAAACCATGAACCACTGCTGCACCTATTTTGACTCGCGCTATCTCGCGACCGGGCTCGCCTTGTGGCGCTCGCTGGCGCGGCACGATCCCGCCGCGGTGCTGTGGGTGCTCGCGCTGGACGGGAGGACGGCGGACGTGCTGCGCAAACTGTCGGATGCGCGCCTCCGGGTCGTGGTGCTGGCGGAATTGCTGGCGGCGGACCCGGAACTGGCCGCCTTGGAGGCCGGGAGGCCGCGCCATGAATTCATCTTCACGCTCACGCCCTGCCTCGTGCGCCACCTGCTGGACGCCCGCCCAGAGATCGGCCTGCTGACCTATCTCGACGCGGATCTTTATTTTTTCGCCGATCCGGCGCCGATCCAGCGCGAGCTTGGCCGGGGTTCGGTGCTGGTGGCGGCCCACCGCTACCCGGCCTGGCACGACGACGCGGCGCGCTATGGCCGGTTCAACGTGGGCGTGCTCGTCTTCCGTGCCGATGCGCGGGCCCGGGCCTGCCTCGACTGGTGGCGGGCGCGGTGCCTCGAGTCGTGCACGCTGGCGGCCGACGGCACGCTTTACGGTGACCAGAAATACCTCGATGAGTGGCCGCAGAAGTTCGCCGGGGTGGTGGAACTGGCGCATCCAGGTGTGAACGTGGCGCCCTGGAACTGGGCGGGATCCCGCTTTGAGCTGCAGGGCGGGGCCGTGGGTGTGGACGACCGGCCACTGGTCGTGTTTCACTTTGCGCAGTTTCGGCGGGTCAGCGAACGCTGGTTTGATTCGGGGCAATTGGAATACGGCATCATGCCGGTGCGGCTGCGCTCGCGGATCTACGGCGAGTACTGGTCGGCGCTCGTGGCGGCGGAGCGTGAGATCCAGGCCGTGCGGCCGGGATACGTGATCCCCCGCCGGGGGTGGAAGGATTCGCTGGTTGCCTGGCATCTGGCGCTGCTGCGTTTGTTCTGGGGCCAGTTCTGGCTGAAGCTCGGTCCCTGGTG
>JANMTJ010000090.1:0-1665 GCA_031390295.1 Oleiharenicola sp. | reverse complement strand
CTTCTCCAGCGCATCGCTGACCTCGCCCACCGTGGCACGCAACTGCATCGCCTGGACGCTGAGTTCGAGCAGGTTGCCGCGGTTGTCCCGCGCGGCCGTTGTCAAGGCTTGCAGAGCGAGGGCCACCGCGGCACTGTCGCGCGAGGCCCGGATCGCCTGCAGGCGTTTGATCTGGCCCTCGCGCACCGCCACGTTGTCGATGTCGCGCGTCTGTATCGCATCCTCGGTCTTGAGCCTGTATTTGTTGACGCCAACGATCACATCCTGCCCGGAATCGATACGCGCCTGCTTTTGCGCCGCCGCCGCCTCGATCTTGAGCTTGGCCCAGCCGCTGTCCACGGCCTTGACCATGCCACCCATGGCGTCCACCTCCTCAATGATCTTCCACGCGGCATCCGCCATGTCCTGCGTGAGTTTCTCCATCATGTAGCTGCCGGCCCAGGGATCGATCACTTGGGGAATATGCGTTTCTTCCTGGATGATGAGCTGGGTATTGCGCGCGATGCGCGAGGAGAATTCGGTCGGCAGCGCGATGGCTTCGTCGAGCGAGTTGGTGTGTAGCGACTGCGTGCCGCCGAACACCGCGGCCATGGCTTCGATGGTAGTGCGCACCACGTTGTTGTAGGGGTCCTGCTCGGTCAGCGACCAGCCCGAAGTCTGGCAGTGGGTGCGCAGCATCAGCGACTTCGGATTCTTCGGCTGGAACTCGTTCATGATGCGCCACCACAGCAGACGCGCGGCGCGCATCTTGGCGATTTCGAGGTAGAAGTTCATGCCGATGGCCCAGAAGAACGAAAGCCGCCCGGCAAAGGCATCGACGTCCATGCCCGAGGCCAGCGCCGTCTTGACGTACTCGCGGCCGTCGGCCAGGGTGAAGGCCAGTTCCAGCGCCTGGGTGGCGCCGGCTTCCTGCATGTGGTAACCCGAGATCGAGATCGAGTTGAACTTCGGCATGTGCTGCGCCGTGTAGCCGATGATGTCGGCGATGATGCGCATCGACGGTTCGGGCGGATAGATGTAGGTATTGCGAACCATGAACTCCTTGAGGATGTCGTTCTGGATCGTCCCCGAGAGCTGTTCCTGCGAGACGCCCTGCTCCTCGGCGGCGACCACGTAGCCGGCGAGGATCGGCAGCACCGCGCCGTTCATGGTCATCGACACCGACACCTGGTCCAGCGGAATGCCGTCGAACAGGATCTTCATGTCCTCCACCGAGTCGATCGCCACGCCGGCCTTGCCGACGTCGCCCGTGACGCGCGGATGGTCCGAGTCGTAGCCGCGGTGGGTGGCCAGGTCGAAGGCCACCGAAACGCCCTGGCCACCGGCCGCGAGTGCCTGGCGGTAGAAGGCATTGGAGGCCTCGGCAGTCGAGAAGCCGGCATATTGGCGGATGGTCCACGGCCGCACCGCGTACATGGTGGCCTGCGGCCCGCGCAGGAAGGGGGCGAAGCCGGGCAGGGTGTCGGCATAAGGCAGACCCTCGACATCGGCTTTGGTGTAGAGCGGCTTGACCGTCAAACCTTCCGGCGTGACCCAGTTCAGTTTCGACACGTCACCGCCCGGCGCGGACTTGGCCGCCGCCTTGGTCCAGGCCTCAAGCGAGGGAATGCTGACTTCGGGTGCCTTGCTCATGTCTGTTCCTTTTTAAGGCGCTTGACTTCCTGG
>JANMTJ010000084.1:0-4723 GCA_031390295.1 Oleiharenicola sp. | reverse complement strand
CACCAGGGCAGCACGGCGATCATGGTCGGGCTTGAGCTGAACCAGAAGAGGCTGGGGGCCCGTATGAATCGCTCGACACTGTGGGGGAAGATGGTGCGCAGCGTCGCACAAAAGCCCTCGACCGGGGCCAGCCCGTTGGGTCCGATCAGGGCGCGGCCCTCGACGAGGATGCCCCAGAAGACCAGGACATAGACGAGGCCGACGGCCCGCAGGACGATCCAGCGCGGCCAGAGGTAGGTGGCCTCGCCACCCAGGGCCGAGAAGTCCTTGATTTGCCGCCAGGCGCTCCGGAGAACGTGCATCGAGGTTGCGAGCTGGTCAGGGCGCTGCGCCGTCTTCGCTGTTCACAGGGCGGGCCATTGGTGGCCCAGCACAAACCCGGCGATGGGCAAGTCAAGTTTGGAGTCGCCGCCCTACAATGACATCGCTCAGCCCGCGTTGAGCCGGCGGAGAGCCTCGAGTGCCCGCGTGAACTTGGGGTCAGCCGCGACGGCGGCCTCATAGGCAGCCTTGGCGCCGGGTTTGTCGCCCTGCTTTTCCAGAATGTTGCCGATGCGGAGGTGCGTGCGTGCGTTTTTCCCGCCCTCCTGGATCAGGACCGTCCGGAGGGCGCTGAGCCCGCGGTCGAGCTGGACGCCCGATTCGGCCGCGATGCGGCCGATGTTGGCCAGCGCGTCGCCGTCGTCGGGTTTTTCCTGAAGCACGTTGTCATACAGGGCGAAGGCCTCGGCGTATTTCTTGTCGGCCAGATAGAGGGAGGCGAAGGCACCCCGGCCGCGCCGGGCATCGAGCTGCTTGATGGCCTCGGCCTGGACATAGGCCTGGTCCATGCCGCCACCGATGATCCCGGGGGCCTGCTTGCAATATTCCATGAGACTCCAGCGGGCGTTGATGTTGGCCGGGTCGAGCTCGACCGCCTTGTCGTAGGCGGCCTTGCACTTCTTGGCGAAACCGAGCTTGGCGAACAGGCCGGCCTTCTGGGCCGAGATGCCGTAGGCGTGGCCCAGCTGGAGGTAATACTCGCTCTTGGCCGGGTCGAGCTGCGTGGCCTTTTCGAGCGCGGGCACGGCTTTCTCGTGATCGCTGCGGGCAAGAAAAGTCTGCCCGAGGGAAAACCAGGCCTCGGCATTGCCGGGTTCGGCCGCGGTGACCTTTTCCAGCAAGGCCTGGGCCTCGGCCCACTGGCGCTGTTTGAAGAGCCCGGCGACCTCGTCGCGGAGCGCCTGGTCGGCGGCGAAGGCCGGGAGGGCAGACAAGGCGAGGAGCAGCAGGGTGCGGAGCATCGGCCTTAGAACCGCAAACGGCCGGAGAAGTTTCGAGAATATTCGCGGCCGGTTCAAGTTTGCGCCGGGGCGGATCCGGCGGGCCAGACAAAGGGCAGGGGACGTTTGCGGACATCGGGCACGCCCTGAGCGAGCAACCAGTCGTGGACCCCCTTCGCCTGGTCGCCGCCTTCTTTCACGCAATGGAGCAGGGTGAAGCCATGCGGACCGGGGACGAGGTGGGCTTGCGGGTCAACCGCGAGGAAGGCCTTCACCAATTCAAGCTGCCCGAGCATGCCCGCGGCATAGAGGCTGGGACGGGCGCCCTTGCTGAGAAGATATTCCGCGATCTCGCGTCCACCCGTGTGGGCTGCGGCTTCCAGCGGGGTCTCAAAATCACCCCCGCCCTGGTCCCAGCAGGCGTTCACCAGCAAAGGCGTGGCTTCGACGAGTTCCCGCACTTTTTCCAGGCTGCGGTGGGCCTGTCCCACCACGGCTTGCACCAAGGCAGGGGTGAGGACGGGCGGTTTGGGCGGGGCCTTGCCGAGGCCGGGGGGTGGCGGCAGGTTGTCCTGGGCGGAAGCGAGACGGGCGATAAAGCCGGAGGCGACGAGACCGGTGGAGGTGAGCAGGAAGGAGCGGCGGGAGTGCATGGGGGAAAAGCTGGGAGCTGGGAGTTTGGAGCAGGGGTGGAGCAAAATATCGTTCTCGTTATCTTTCTCTTACTCGTTCTCGGCTTCAGGAATGCTTGGGTTAAGCAGGAGAAGGAGAATGAGTACGAGAAAGAGAATGACAGTAGCGCTCATTCTGTCCGCAGCGCGACCATCCGCCTACGCCGTGCCGGCTTTGGCGAAACGAGAAACGCGAGGGTGAGTCGTGGTGACATGAGGGCTATTCGAGCGGGCACTCAATCAGCTCGCAATGCCACCATCGGGTCGACCTTGGTGGCGCGGCGGGCGGGAAGCCAGCAGGCGAGGAGGGCGGAGGCGGCCAGCAGGCCGACCACGACGATGAAGGTGACCGGATCAAAGGCGCTGATCTCAAAGAGCTGGTTCCGCAAGACGCGGGCGAGGGCGAGGGAAGCCGCGATGCCGATGAGCAGGCCATAGCCGACCACCCGCATGGACTGCCCGATCACCAGCCGCATCACGCTGGCGCGGTCGGCCCCGAGGGCCTGGCGTAGCCCGATCTCCTTGGTGCGCTGCGTCACGTTCCACGAGACGACGCCGTAGATGCCGACGGCGGCCAGGGCGAGCGCCACGCTGGCGAACACGCCGAGGAGCACGGTGTTGAATCGCGTGCCCTGGAGCACGTCGCTGGCCAGCATGTCGGCGGTGGCGACGCGGCCCAGCGGCAGGTCCGGATCGAGTGATTTGACCACTTCGCGCAGGGTCGGCACGACGTCGAGCGGCCGGTCGTGCGTGCGGACCAGCAGGAGCATGAAGCGACGCATCTGGGCGTACTCCCAGCCCTGCCGGACCGGGAGGTAGACGGCGGGTGGGGCATCGTTCTGCTGGCCGAAGTAGCGGGCGCTGCCCACCACGCCGACGACCGTGGTCCACTGGAATTTGTCGAGCCCGGGTGGCAGCATGCCGGGGGTGATGAGGTGCTCGGGGGCGCCCAGCATCACCCGTTTGCCGAGGGGATCGCCCTCGGGCAGGAATTTTTTGACGGCCGCCTCGTTCAGGATGATGACCGGCTGGGTCCCGGCCCGGTCCGTGTCGTCGAAGAGCCGCCCGCGCCGCAGGGCCAGGCCCTGGGCGCGGAAGTAGTCGCGGGTCACGAGGGAGAAGATGAGACCGTCGAGCTGGTTCAGGTCGGTGTAGGTGCGGCCCTCGACGACGAGGGGCATGCCGTTGACGTTGGAGAAGGGGGCGCCGGTCGAGGCGGCGACGGCCGACACCGCCGGGATCTGGCTGATGCGCTCCACGGCATTCTCAAAGAAGGTCGTGGCCTGTTCGCTGCCGGCGTAGCGGCTCTCCGACAGCTGGATCGGCACGACCAGCAGGTTCTCCCCGTTGAATCCGAGGTCGACCGACTGGATGCGGGTCAGGCTGCGGATGAGCAGTCCGGCGCTCACGAGCAGCACCAGCGACAGGCTTACCTCGGCCATGATCAGGCCCGTGCGCACGCGGCGGGCGCCGGCGCTGGCGGTGCCGCGGGCCCCCTCCTGCAGGGCGTGACTCAAGGCGGGGCGCGAACTCTCGAGGGCCGGAAAGAGAGCGAAGAGCACCACGGTGCCGAGGGTGACGGCGAGGGAGAACAGCAGGACCGGCCCGTTGATGCGGATCTGCGCCTCGGCGGGCACCGCGTCCCGCGGGAGCAGGGCGAGCAGGGCGTCGAGGCCCCAGGCGGCCATGCCGAGGCCGGCGAGGCCGCCGAGGAGGGCGAGGGGCAGGCTTTCGACGAGGGTCTGGCGGATGAGCTGGCCGCGGCTGGCACCGAGCGCGGCGCGCACGGCGAACTCGCGCTGCCGGGCGCTGGTGCGGGCGAGGAAGAGGTTGGCGACGTTGGCGCAGGCGATGAGGAGGACGGCGGCCACGGCGGAGAGCAGGATCATCAGGGGATCGCGGAGGGGGCCGGAGACCGACTCGCTCAGGTAGCGCATCATCACGCCGATGTCCTTGTTGGTGTCGGGGTGGGCGAGGGCGATGCGCCGGGCGATCAGGTTGAGCTCGGTGTTCACCTCCTCGCGGGTCTTGCCGGCCTTGGCGCGGGTGACGACCCACGAGTCCATGCGCAGGATGCGGCTGCGCATCTGGTCGGTGTCGGCCTGCAGGCCCACGGGCGTCCACACGTCGCCCGCCCAAAACTTGAAGTTGGGCGGCATCACGCCGACGACCGTGTAGGGTTTGCCGTCGAGAATGACCGGGCGGCTCAGGATGCCGGGGTCGCCGCTGAAATGCTTCTGCCAGGTCGCGTGGCTCAGGACGCAGACGGCCTCGGCGCCGACGCGATCCTCGGATTCGCTGAACACGCGGCCGAGTTCGGGCCGGATGCCCAGCAGCGGCCAGGCATTGGCCGAGAGGGCGGCATGGCGGAGGGAAACCGGCTCGGCCACCCCCGTGAGGGTCGAGGAAGTGCCGGCGGCATAGGCCAGGTGCTCCACGGTGGTGGCGCCCGCCCGCCAGTCCAGGTAGTCGGGATAGGTGACCGGCATCTGGCTTTCGGGCTGGTCGGTTCGGCTGGAGCCGACGAACAGGATCTTGTTGCCATCCGTGTAGGGGAACGGGTGCAGGAGGACGGCGTGGATGACGCTGAAGATCGCGGTGGTGGCGCCGATGCCGAGCGCCAGCACCACGGTCACCGTGGCGGTGAAGCCGGGGGTCTTGAACATCTGGCGAAGGGCGAAACGGAGGGTGTTCATGGGGGGAAGGAAGCTGCAGGGCTGATACGGGCGATGTAGTCGGGGATCGTTCTCGTTATCTTACTCGTTCTCGTGATCTCGGGCTTGGGTTATG
>JANMTJ010000076.1:0-3718 GCA_031390295.1 Oleiharenicola sp. | reverse complement strand
GTCGTGGCTCCATGGAGCGCGGGCAGCCTGTCCTCCTTAGCTTGGCGGCGGAGGAACCTCGCCCGCGTGGCGGGAAAACGAAGGATTTTCGTCGCGGCGCAAAGCCGCTCCCACACCATCAGGGCCGCCCCCCATGAAGATTCTTTCCCCCAAGCGCCTGGTCTTGATCGCAGCCGTGATCCTCGCGTTGGCCGTGGCGTTCCTCGTGATCCGGCCCTGGTTGGGCGGCCAGGCCATCCGGACCGCGCTGGGCATGGCGGGTGCCACGGATATCAAGTTCCGCACCGTGACGGCCCGGCCGTCACGGGTGGAGGTGGAGAATCTGGAGTTCCGACTCCAGGCCCACGTGTTCGCCGCCCGCCGGCTCACGCTGGATCGGGCACGGTGGTGGAGATTTTCGCTCGGCCAGGTGCAGGTGCAGGGGGCCCGGGTCACCCTGACGATCGATGGATCCGACACCAACCCGTGGGTGTGGTCCACCTATCAGGCAGAAGCGGTGCCCGCCGAGCCCCTGAGCCTGCCGGTCGAGTCTCTCGTTCTGGATGGCGAGGTGACCGTCCGGGCAGCCCTGCAGCCCGACCAGCGGCTGGTCGTGAAGCTGGAGGGTGCGCCCAAGGGCAAATCGGACTGGGTGGGCAGTCTCATGGTTGACGGACCGGGCTTCAAGCTGGCCGGGGGTGGCACGTTGGCGGGTTGGGGCACGCGGTTGGATTTCCAAGTCCACAGTGTCGAACTGGACCTGAAAACCTGGCAGGGATTCATCCAACGCAACCTGCTGCTGCCGGGTGGGCCGTGGCAGCTGGGAGGCCGGTTGACCGGTGTGGCCGAGGGGCAGGTCACCGCCCGGCGTTTTGCGGCCACGGCGCGGATCAGCCTGCGGGATGGAAGGATGAAGGCCGGCACGCAGGATATCGCGGCCGAGGGAGCCGAGGCGGAATTGGAATTCTCGGACTTGTGGAAATTCCGCACCAAGTCCGGTGTTTTGCGCTTGAAGGAACTGCGTGTCGGCCGGCTGTCGCTGGGCGAGGTGAGCGCGGATTTCGGCCTGTGGGGCGAACAGACGCTCACGGTCAACGGGGCGGCATTCAGCGTGCTGGGCGGACGGGTCGAGGTGGCACCCTTCAAGTATTTCCTCAACCAACGCGAGGTGTCGTCGACCCTGCTGGTGAACGGCGTGGACCTGACCAGGCTCTTGGAACTGACCACGGGCGTGACCGTGGGAGTTTCGGGCCGGGTGGGCGGTTCCTTGCCCCTGACGATCCGACCGGAGGGGGTGCGATTCGCCCCGGGCCAACTCATCCTTCAGCCGGGTGCGGCGGAGCTGGAGTGCAACGTCACCGCGCTGCTGCGTTCGGGTGCGACCTTGTCGGACGACAGCCTGGCCGTGTTGAAGACCACGGGCACCAAGCCCCTGCGATTGCGGCTCAATGAACTGCGGCTCGATATCCGCCAGCCTGACCTCCCGTTGGGTTGCTCGGCCCGGGTGCGCGTTGCGGGCGTATCGGACGACGGACCCGTGGACTTCGATTACAACGTCAACGGCGCGATCGAGAAATATCTGAGCATCCTGCCCGAGCGGCCCTAGGTGGAACAATTCAATTGCCTTGGGTGGGATCTAACCTCCGGGCGGGTTTCCCTCACGTGCGTCAACAGCCCGCCCGGAGGTCGGGCTCCACCGCTTAGTGTATAATGGTCCAGGGCTAACCACCACCGCCTGGGCCGGGGGGCTTGGGCACGCTCTTCGGCACGGGCATGCCGCCTTCGTTCTGGCGACGGGGCAGACCCTTGAAGCTCTCGACGTTGACGTCACCCGAATGAAATTCCATGGGCAGGCCGGCCACCACCGGCACGGCTGTGCCGTTGATCTTGGCCGGGGTGTAGCGCCATTTGACCACCGCCATGGCGGCGGCAAGGGCAAACAGGCGGTCGTTATGGCTGTAACAATACAGGCATTTGACCGCGCCATCCGCGCCGATGAGCATCAGGAAGTCCGCCTTCTTGGGCTCGCGGGAGATGTTGAGACCCGGCGGGTAGATGTGCGGGGCGGAAGTCTTCAGTTTCGGCTGGGTCGCGTCATCCGGCAGGGAGTAGATCTGGGTCTTCTCGTCCAGCTGCACCTCCCGGACCGCCTTGATCGTGTCCGTCAGGGCGGTATCCGATTTTTTCCGGTCCCGGTTGGTCTCGACCACCGCGGTCACCAGCGTTTTCGGCCCCAGCATCTGCTTCAGGTATTTAACGTCGAAGATGATGTCCTCGAGCGTGAGTTTTTCGGTTTTGGCGTTCTCGGCGGCGGGTGCGGGGCTGGCGAGGACCAGCAGGGTCGTAAACAGATACCCCAGGGATGAGCGGGCGGTTTTCATGTCTGTAAATAAAGAGCGCGCCATGACGGCGCGCAATCTTGGAAACCACCTGCAGTCTGGTCAGCAGGGCTGACCAGACATGGATGATCAGATTTTATAGGGGACGCTTATCTCGAGCGGCGCAAAGCCGGGGGCCGTGAGGATGACCTTGTCCTCGGCGGAGAGATCCTTGACGGTCAACACCTGACCGGCTTCGACGGTCTGCTCGGGCAGAACCCGGGCCTTGTCCATCGCATGGTGCACCACGGCGAGGAGCACCTTCCCGCTGACCTTGAGGGACTCCTTGGAGGTGTTTTTGGCCTTCAGGACAAACGGAGCGCCCTCGGTGCCGGTCGCCTTCTCGAAAGTGGTGGTCAGGGGCAGCACTGCGGCCTTGTCGGCGGCCTGCAGATTGGCAAGAGGGGCCAGCATGAGGCTGAACGCGCAGGCGAGGGCGAGCAGAAGACTTCTGCGCGCGCCGGAGTGAAGGGAATGGGAGTTATTCATGGGTTGTATGGATTCGGGAAGCATTGAACCGGACGAGGCTGGAACATGCCGAACCGCCTGCGGGTTGACAAGCCCTGTCAATGTGCGGATTTTGTGGGACTCAGCCGGCGGCCTGGCCCGACCTTCCCATGGCGAAGCAGGATGTTTGCCGTGGAATTGGAGCCCGGGCACGGTGGCGCTGTCGTATTGCCCAACTGATGACCTTCAAACTGACCAAACGCCGGTTTCTGCTGTTCGCGGGGGCGTTCTCCCTCGTCGTGTTCACGGTTGCGCTGGCCGCCCGACTGTATTTCGCCGGACTGGCGGTCGGCGCCCTGTTGAAGGAGGTCGGGGCCACGGAGATCAGCTTCCAAGTCGCCCAGGTTTCGCCCTGGCGGGTCGTGGTGGCGGACGTGGGCTTTCTCCTGCGGCTGCAGCCGTTTGCCGCCCGGCAGGTCACCTTGGACCGGGCGCACTGGTGGACACCCTCGCTCGGCACCCTGCGCGTCGAGCAAGTCCGGCTCCCGTTGAATCTTGATACCCTGGCCAAGTCCCAGCCGCCCGGTGTGACCAAGCCCGGCGGGCCGGCGGCGCTACCTTTCGAGGAAATATTCATCGACGGTCAATTGGTCATCCAGGCCGCGGGGTTGCCTGACCAGGCCTTGACGGTGAAACTCGAGGCGCGACCGGCCGCTGCCGGTCATTGGGACGGAAAGGTGCAGGTGAACGCCCCGGGGTTGGGCCTGAAGGGTGAGGGACATTACGAGCTCAAGAGCGGTGATCTGGCGTTCAAGGTGCCGGAGGTGACCCTCGACCTGAAAACCTGGCAGGGCTTTCTGCAACACCTCGTGCCGCAGACTGCGGGCGACTGGGAGTTGGAGGGAAAACTCAGC
>JANMTJ010000075.1:0-3811 GCA_031390295.1 Oleiharenicola sp. | reverse complement strand
TGTCCGCCAGGCCACCGAGGTCGGCGCGGCGCGCATTATTCCGCTCTTGAGCGAGCGCACGCAGGTCCACCTCGACGGGGACCGCGCGGAAAAGAAGATCGAGAAATGGCGCACCACCGCCATCGAGGCCGCCAAGCAATGTGGCAACCCGTGGTTGCCCGAGATCGCGCCCATTCAGAATTTCACTTCCTTCCTCGCCGCTGCCAAAGACTGCGATCTCCGGCTTGTCGCCAGCCTGCACGCCGGTCCCACCACCCTCAAGAAAGCCCTCGCCACCTTTGCCCACAAGCATGGTCATCCGCCGCGCTCGGCGGCATGGCTCGTCGGCCCCGAGGGCGATTTTTCCCCGGCGGAAATGACCGCCGCAGTGATGGCCGGATTCGTACCGGTGACGCTGGGCCCCCTCGTGCTCCGCAGCGATACGGCGGCGATCTACGCCCTGAGCATCCTGAGCAACGAACTGGGAAGCTGACCAAATCGTTCTCGTTCTCTTACTCGTTCTCCTTCTCTCCGGCATCAACCGAGAACGAGAAAGATTACGAGAATGAGAATGATTATTACCGCACGGCCTTCCACACGGCGACGCACGTCGCGATCAGGGCGGGCAGCTCCGCGAGCGGGATCTGGCTGGCGGCATCGGAGATGGCCTTGGCCGGGTCAGGGTGCGTCTCGATGAAAAGTCCGTCGGCGCCAGCCGCGAGTGCGGCCTTGGCCAGCGGCGGCACAAATTCGCGCTGGCCGCCGCTTTTGCCGCCCGCCGCCCCGGGCAGTTGCACGCTGTGCGTGGCGTCAAAGATCGCCGGAGCCCCGAGCGCCTTCATCAGGGCAAAGCTGCGCATGTCCACGACGAGATTCTGATAACCGAAGGTCGTGCCGCGCTCTGTCTGCCAGATCTCGACGGCCTTGCCCTGCTTGAGCTTGCTGACGACGAACTGCATCTCCGCGGGCGAAAGGAACTGGCCCTTCTTCACGTTCACGACGCGGCCGGTCTTGGCCGCGGCGAGGAGCAGGTCCGTCTGCCGGCACATAAAGGCGGGAATCTGGAGCACATCGCACACCTTGCCCACCTCGGCGGCCTGCTGGCGCTCGTGGATGTCGGTCAGCACGGGAAAACCATAGTCCTGCTTGATCAGCGCGAGGAGGCGCAGTCCTTCCTTGAGCCCGGTGCCGCGTCCGCCCAGTGAGGTGCGGTTGGCTTTGTCGAACGAACCCTTGAAGACGATGTTCAGTTCGCGGTGCTTCTTCGCCAGCTTGGTGAGCGATTCCGCCACCGCGCGGCAGACCGACTCGTTCTCCAGCGAACACGGGCCCGCGATGAGGAGGAGTTTCTTGGGGTTGAAGAGCATGGAGGGAAAGGGCTGAAGGACTGAAAACTGAAGGGCTGAAAAAAGTTTCTGAAAGGGAGTTTCGGGCGCTTCAGCTCTTCAGTCATTCAGCCTTTCAGCCTTTCTTCTTCTGCCGCTTGATCGCGGCGGCGATGAACGAGGCGAAAAGCGGGTGCGCCCGGTTGGGCTTGGACTGGAACTCCGGGTGGCATTGCACGCCCAGGAACCACGGGTGGCCCTTCAATTCGGCGATCTCGACGAGGCCGCGTTTGGGATTCCAGCCCGAGATGATCATGCCGGCCTTTTCAAACCGGGCGATGTACTCGTTGTTCACCTCGTAGCGGTGGCGGTGGCGCTCGGAGACACTGTCCGCCCCGTAGGCGCGCCGGGCCAAAGTGCCGGGCTTGAGCGTGCAGGCGTAGGCGCCGAGGCGCATCGTGCCGCCCTTCTGGACGACATTGCGCTGCTCGTCCATGAGCGCGATGACCGGCTCGGGCGTCTTCGGGTCGATTTCCATCGAGTTGGCCTTCTTCAGGCCGAGCACATTGCGGGCGAACTCGATCATGGCGACCTGCAGGCCAAGGCAGAGACCGTAATAGGGAATGTTGTTTTTCCGGGCGTAGCCGGCGGCGGCGATCTTGCCCTCGATGCCACGGTCGCCGAAACCACCCGGGACCAGAATGCCATCGAGCTTCTTCAACTGCGTCAGGCCGGACTTGGTCTCCAGGTCCTCGGCATCGACGCGCACCACGTTCACCTTGGCATGGTTGGCAATGCCGGCGTGGGCCAGCGACTCGTAGACGGACTTGTAGGCGTCCTGCAGCTCGATGTATTTGCCCACGACGCCGATGTTCACCGTGTGCTTGGGTGACTTGATGCGGAGGACG
Organism: Oleiharenicola sp.; assembly: GCA_031390295.1. Classification (GTDB taxonomy): domain Bacteria; phylum Verrucomicrobiota; class Verrucomicrobiia; order Opitutales; family Opitutaceae; genus Lacunisphaera. The sequence goes on along the minus strand of JANMTJ010000075.1, from coordinate 1,599 downwards.
ATGTCGGCCCAGATGTTCTTGGGATTCGGCCGGGTGCGGACGCCCAGCAACTCGCAGACATACTGGTCCATGCCCTGTTTCTGCAGCATGAGCGGCAGCTCGTAGATGGACGACTCCACGTCCTCGGCGGCGAACACGGCCTTGACGGGCACATTGCAGAACATCGAGAGCTTCTCGCGCATCTCGAGGGTGAGCGGCTTTTCGCAACGGCAGACCAGCAGGTGCGGCTGGATGCCGATCTCGCGCAGCTTGGCGACGCTCTGCTGCGTGGGCTTGGTCTTCAGCTCGCCGGCGGCGCTGAGGTACGGGACGAGCGTGACGTGGATGAAAACGCATTCCTTCGGCCCGACCTCGAGCGCGAACTGCCGCAGGGCCTCGAGGAACGGCAGGCCCTCGATGTCGCCGGTCGTGCCGCCGATCTCGGTGATGAGCACGTCGACGCCCTTGCCGCCCTTGTGGATGCGCTGCTTGATCTCGTTCGTGACGTGCGGGATCACCTGCACGGTCTTGCCGAGGTAGTCGCCGCGCCGCTCCTTGGCGATCACGGCCTCGTAAATCTGGCCCGAGGAGAGGCTGTTGGCCCGCGAGAGCTTGCCGGACGTGAAGCGCTCGTAGTGGCCGAGATCGAGGTCGGTCTCCGCGCCATCGTCGAGCACATAGACCTCGCCATGCTGGAACGGGCTCATCGTGCCCGGATCGACGTTGAGATAGGGGTCGAACTTCTGGATGCGGACGCTGAGGCCGCGCATCTCGAGCAGGGCGCCGAGCGCCCCCGCCGTGAGCCCTTTGCCCAAGGAAGAAACCACCCCGCCCGTGACGAAAATATACTTCATCGGCAGCGGTTAAACCCGGCGTGATTTCCATACACAAGAAAAAGGTTCGTGAATGTCCGTTTCCGCTCTGAAGCGTCCCGAAAATAGTTTGCCGCTCCCCCGCCCCCGCTCATCCTCGCCCCGTGCCTTCGAAACCCTCCCTCCTCGCCTGGATCACCTGCGACGGCGTCCATATCGACCCTGCCTCGGGCAAGCACACCATCCTCGGCGTGTTCTCCAACATCAAGGCCCGCTCCTTCCCGGTCATGCACCCCTACATGGTGTGGTTCCTCACCCTGACGGACGCCCAGCCCGGCACGCACAAGATCAAAATGTCGATGGGCCTCGATCCCACCAACCCGGTCGAGCTGCTTAATCGCGAATTCGAGTCCCAGTCCCCTCTGCATCGCATCAATCTCATCAACGAGCTCCGCAACCTTCGCTTTGACCAGCCCGGCGACTACTCGATCCTCATCGAGGTGGACGACGAGCCCATCCTCGCCACCAGCCTGACGGTGACCTGACTATTTATCATTTTCATCGGTCATCGGTCGTTGGTCATTGCCGAACGTGCAGTGCCTTCCGCTGGAGTGGCTTGACAATGATCAATGAGAAATGACCGATGACGACTGACCATTCTCTTATGTCCACCTTTGACCTCATTGGCGTCGGCAATCCCATCATGGATGTCGTCGCCCACGTAAATGACGACTTCCTGCGCGCCCACGTGGCCGGTGACAAAGGCGGCATGGTGCTGGTCGACGACCACGACATGGCGGCCCTGGTG
>JANMTJ010000056.1:0-6003 GCA_031390295.1 Oleiharenicola sp. | reverse complement strand
GGATGCGGGGGCTGGCTGCAATATTTGTTAGCCATACCCGGCCTGGTGGGTAGCCTTGCATAGATGCCGCCACGCACCAGTCAGACGATACCTGCCCGTCAGGCTCAGGATCCCAACGAGCTGTTTAAGCACATTGTACCGCACATGGCGGCATTGGACGGATTCATGCGTCAACAGGTCAGCCAGTTTGAGCCCGAAATTCGGGATATGGCGGCCTATTGCCTGGATATCTCAGGGAAACGCCTACGGCCCACCATGGTGTTCATTTGCGGGTGGAGCGGCGAGGGGGTGGTGAGCGAAAATCTGGTTCGAGCCGCCGGCGTGGTCGAGATGGTGCACCTGGCGACGCTCGTCCATGACGACATCATGGACCGGGCGGAGATTCGCCGCAACCGGCGCACCGCGGCCCGGGAATTCGGTCCGGATGCCGCCGTGTTGTTGGGCGATGCCCTGTTTTCCCAGGCCCTGCACATTGCCGCGCAGTTTCCGACCACCGAGGTGTGCCGGTTGGTGTCGGAATCCACCCGGAAAGTATGCTCGGGCGAGATCATGCAAACCCTGCGTCGTCGCGACACCAGCATAACGCTCGAGGAATACCGACGCATGATTGACCTCAAGACGGCCGAGCTATTCCGCGTCTCCTGCTTTCTGGGTGCTTCGCTGTCGGGGCACACCCCGGATTTTGCCCGGGCGGCCGACAAGTTCGGCCATCACCTCGGCATTGCCTACCAGATTTACGACGACTTGGTGGATTTTCTGGGCGAGGAGCAACTGATCGGCAAAACCCTCGGCACGGATCTGGCCACCGGGAAGCTCACCCTGCCACTCATGCTCCTGCTGGAGAAAGTCACGCCAGCTGAGCGCGCCGCCATCGTGCAGGCCTTTCATGGAGGCCAGTCCCCCGGCCTGGCGGCCAGCCGGCAGCGGATGCAGGAATTGGGCGTGGTCGCCGGGGTTTTGCAGGCGATTGAGGACGAACTTGCGGTCGCAACCGGAGCCCTTGATTCCCACAACACCCTCGTTCCCGTCCCGCTCATGCGGCAACTCGCCGTTATGCTGCAAGGCAAGGTGGCGGTACTTCCCGCCACCCGAGATTCACGATAATAGGATTTGCCTGGCTCTTCTCAGCCCTTAACCTGTCCATCCGCGCGATGAATCTGTCGAAGGTTTTCACCAAGACGGCCATTACCACTCCCGAGCGTCAGCAGGAAGCGGATGCCGACTTGGTGGTCGTGCGGCAGGTGCAGGCGGGCGACGTCGCGGCATTCGATCGATTGATTGTAAAATACCGCGAACGGGTCTTTGGCGTCGTCTACAACCTTGTCTCAAACCGGGAGGATGCTGCCGATCTGTCCCAAGATACTTTCATCAAGGCATTCAAGGCCATCAATCGCTTCCAAGGTGGCTGCTCGTTCTTCACCTGGCTCTATAAGATCGCGGTAAACACCACTCTTAGTCACCTGCGTAAGAACAGGATGCGAAGTTTTTTCAGTCTGGAGAAGATAAACGAGGAAGGCGGAAATGCTCAAATCATTGATCATTTGACGGATAAACGGGGTGCCGACCGGGATACTTACCTGCACGAGCTTCAGGAAAAATTGAACGAAGCGATGCAAAAACTGTCTATCCCACATCGAACAGTGATCACCTTATTCGAAATCGATGGCCTCAGCCACTCCGAGATAGCCGAAGTCATGGATTGCTCTGAAGGCACCGTTCGCTCCCGACTCCACTACGCCAAGCAGTTCCTGCAGGGCGAGCTCGGAAAATATCTCCGCTCCTGACCCCGTTTTCATGTCTAAACCCGAACAAAGCTCCAAGGTAACCATTGAGGACCTCCTGCGTCTGAAGCGCACGGAAAAGCCCGGCCCGGAGTTTTGGGTGAATTTTGAACAGGAATTGCGGCAAAAGCAGCTGACAGCACTGGTGCAAAAGCGTCGCTGGTGGCACGAGGTGCCTGTGCTGCTCAATCGGCGGCTTTATGTGCCGGCGGGCGCCGCGGCCATCGTCGCGCTCACCTTGGTCACCGTCCGGTATTCGGTCCCGACCCAGATGGCCCAGGTGGTCAACACGGCCCCGCAGATCGCTGCGGCAGATCCTGCGGTCGAGACCCTCGCCACCACCGTGGTTGCCGGGCTTGATCAGGATCATTCCCGCAATCAAGCGGAGTCCAATCCCATTGCACTGGCGGCAGTCCCGACTTCAGTGACACAAGCCGAATCTCTTGATGACCGGGAGGTTTCCCCGCTGCCGGCGTTGCATGAAGTTCAATCTCTACCCGCCCGCTCATTGATCGCCAATCTTGCGCATCTTGGGCAGGCCGAGCCGGACTTGGTGAACTCCGGCATGGGTAGCCGGCTGAGTTCCCCCGCCCGGGTGCAGACGGCGGCCATGTCACAGTCCGAGCTGGCCCCCATGACAAATGCTGCCCCCAGCAAGTATCGCCTCATTGCGCGCTATGTTGATCGCGCCCTCAGCCCTGAGCCTTCGGCCCCAGCTTCCATTCGCGAACGTCTAGCCCGTCGGTTGGGCGATGATCTCGGCGATGATATCAGCCGCATTGGTGTCGTGGGCAGCCGTGTTTCCCTGAAATTCTAGGACTTTTCAGCTCCGCACAATTGATGGGCTCGCCCCTGAGCTGAGTGGCGGGTTTTTTATTTCTCCGTCACGCAGATGCCACAGGTGTCGAAGAAGAAATCGTGGCCCTTGTCGTCCACGAGGATGAAAGCCGGGAAATCCTGCACTTCGATCCGCCACACGGCCTCCATGCCCAGTTCGGCATACTCCAGCACCTCGACCTTTTTGATGTTATCCTGGGCGAGAATGGCCGCCGGTCCACCGATGCTGCCGAGGTAAAATCCACCGTGCTGTTTGCATGAGTCGGTCACGGCCTTGCTGCGGTTGCCCTTGGCCAGCATGATCATCGAGCCGCCCTGCGCCTGGAAGGGGGCCACGTAGCTGTCCATGCGGCCGGCTGTAGTTGGTCCGAACGAACCCGAGGCGTAACCGGTCGGGGTCTTGGCCGGTCCGGCGTAATAGACCGGGTGATTCTTGAAATAGTCGGGCAATCCCTGGCCGGCATCGAGGCGTTCCTTCAGTTTGGCGTGGGCACTGTCGCGGGCCACGATGACCGGTCCGGTCAGTGAGACGCGCGTGGTGACGGGGTATTTCGAAAGTTCGGCGAGGATGTCCTTCATCGGCCGGTTCAGGTCGATGCGGACGAAGTTGGTGTCCTTGAAGGTCCGCATCTCTGCCGGGATGAAACGGCCGGGTTCCATTTCCATCTTCTCGAGGAAGATGCCGTCCTTCGTGATCTTCGCCTTGATGTTGCGGTCGGCGCTGCACGACACGCCCATGCCGACGGGGCAGCTGGCCCCGTGGCGGGGCAGTCGGATCACGCGGGCGTCGAGGGCGAAATACTTCCCGCCGAACTGGGCGCCGACCTTCGCCTCCTGCGCCATTCTCAGGACCTGGGCCTCCATCTCGAGGTCGCGGAAGGCCCGACCGTGCTCGTTGCCCGATGTGGGCAGGGCGTCGAGATACTTGGTCGTGGCGAGCTTGAGGGTCTTCATGCAAGCCTCGGCACTGGTGCCGCCGATGACAAATACCAGATGGTAGGGCGGACAGGCCGACGTGCCGAGCAGGAGCATTTTCTCGGCAAAGAACTTGGCCAGGTTCTTGGGATTGAGCAGCGCCTTGGTCTCTTGGAAGAGAAACAGTTTGTTCGCCGAGCCGCCGCCTTTGGCCACAAAGAGGAATTCATATTTCGCGCCCTCGGTGGCGAACAGATCGATCTGGGCGGGGAGATTCGTGCCGGTGTTTACCTCCTTGAACATGTCGAACGGCGCCACCTGCGAATAGCGCAGGTTCTCCTTAGTGTAACACTCGTACACGCCGCGGGCCAGTTGCTCGGCATCATTCGCGCCGGTCCACACTTGCTGGCCCTTCTTGGCGAAGATGGCGCAGGTGCCGGTGTCCTGGCACATCGGCAGGATCCCGCGCGCGGCGATCTCGGCGTTCTTCAGCAGGGTCAGGGCGACATACCGGTCGTTGGCCGAGGCTTCCGGGTCCTGCAGGATCGCCGCCACCTGACCGAGGTGCTTCGTGCGGAGGAAAAAATTGGTGTCGTGAAACGCCTCACGTGACAGATAGGCGAGGGCTTCGGGGGTGACCTTCAGGATTTCCCGGCCTTCGAAATTCGTGGTCGAGACCCCGTCCTTGGTAAGCAGGCGGTATTCGGTGTCATCGGCACCAAGGGGCAGGGGATCCTGGTACACGAAGGGCGGCGTAGGCATGCAGACAAGCTAGGCGGATGGCCGGCCGGCGCAATACCGCCTTGAGCCCTATTACGGTTTTCCGCGTGCCTGTTAGCGGCGCTACAGGATCCGCAGCTTGGGCAGGTCCTGGACGTCGATGTAACCCAGCGGACGCCCCTTGGCATCGACCGCGAACAGGTCGGAGATCTTCAGCTGCTGGAAGATTTTCAGGGCCTCCACGGCCAGCGCCCCGGCGGGCACGGTTTTGCCGCCCTTGGTCATGAAGGCCTCCACGGGTTTCTTGAGAAAATCCGCTCCGCCGCTCAGGGCACTGCGCCGGAAGTCCCCATCAGTGAAAATGCCGGTCAAACGGCCCTTCACATCCACCAGGGCCACGGCGCCGGCCTTGGCCTTGGTCATGGCAAAGATGGCCTGCTGCACGCTGGTCCCGGTGACCTTCAGCACCGGACAGCTGTCACCGGTGCGCATGATATCTTTCACGCGGAGCAGGAGCGTCATGCCGAGCGTGCCGGCAGGATGATACTTGGCGAAATCCTCGCGGGTCAGTCCGCGGCTTTCCAGCAAAACCATGGCCAGCGCATCACCGAGGGCCAGGGCCGCGGTGGTGCTGGCGGTCGGGGCGAGGGCGAGGGGACAGGCCTCGCGCGGTGCGGTGTAAACCAGCTTGTAGTCCGAACCACGGGCCAGCTCGCTGGCGACAGCACCGGTGAGGGCCACGGTCTTGAGGCCGAACTTTTCGAACAGGGGCAGCAGGCGCAGCATTTCCACAGTCGCCCCGCTGTTGCTGAGCAGAATGGCCAGGTCACCGGCGGCGCAAAGCCCGAGATCGCCGTGCAACGCCTGCGTTGGGTCGAGATAGCACGCGGGCACGCCGATGCTGTTCAGGGTCCCGGTCAGCTTCTCGGCGATGTGCGCGTTCTTGCCCACTCCCGAGCAGATCACCTTGCCGCCCGCCTTGATCACGGCCTCGACGGCCCGCACCACCGCCACGAAGTCCTGGTTGAGCCCCTTGGCCGTGGCCCCAAGCGCTTCCTGCTCGATGGCGAGGCAGTTGCGGGCTTTGGCGAGGATGGTGGCGTTGTCCAGTGGCATCAAAAACTTGTGTTGGATTGGGGCGCGGGCAAACGTAGCTCCCGCTGGTCGCCGTTCAATTCATTTCCCACCCGTGTCGCGTCCCCCCTCAAACCTCCTCCGCCTGCTGCCGGTCCTCGCCGCCATGCTGCTGCTGGTCTTGGGCGGATGCGGCGACAGCGACCGCCTTCCCTACGCCAGCGAGCTGGACGAGCCCAATTACCGCGAGGGTCAGGCACTGCTGAAGTCCGGTCGCCGGCAGGAGGCCCTTTCGGCCTTCCTCAAGGTCATCGACAAACGCCGGGATGACGCGCCCGAGTCCCATCTCGAGGTCGGCCTGCTCTACGTCCAGCACATCAACGATCCGTTGTCGGCGATCTATCATTTCCGCAAGTACCTCGCACTCCGGCCCAACAGTCCGCAGGCCCCGCTTGTGCGCCAGCGCATCAACGCCGCGATCCGTGAGTTCGCCCGCACGCTGCCCGCACAGCCGTTGGAGAGCCAGCCCCAGCGCGTCGACCTGGTCGCCACGCTCGACCGGCTCAAGCAGGAGAATGAATCGCTCAAGCAGCAGCTGGCCGACGCCAAGGCCGGTCGCGGCCTGACGGTCTTGCCCGGTGCCGTCGAAGCCACCCCCGCCGGCACCGCACCGGCC
>JANMTJ010000495.1:0-4202 GCA_031390295.1 Oleiharenicola sp. | reverse complement strand
CCTGGATGACGGGTGCTGGATTGCGGACGTGCCCGACCTGAAGTATTGTTCGGCTTACGGCGAGACGCCCGAGGATGCCTTGCGTGAAATCAAGGTGGCAATGAAACTCTGGCTCACCACCGCCCGGCAGCATCGTAAATCCGTCCCGCGGGCGAGTTACCGCCCGGCAATCTACCAGTTGGCGTAAGACCACCCGGGCGGCGGGCCTCACTTCGCCGCGACTTCGCGGTATTCTCCGAGGGCGCGGTAGCGTTCGTAGCGGAGGTCGAGCAGCTTCTCGGGGTCGAGGCCGACGAGATCGTTCAGATGCTTCTGGAGGGCGTATTTGAGCGCGGCGGTCGCCTTCTCCGGATCATTGTGCGCGCCGCCGAGGGGCTCGGGGATCACCTCGTCCACGACGCCGAGTTCCTGCAGGCTGCCGGCATTGAGCTTGAGGGCTTCGGCGGCCTTGGGGGCGTGGGCGCGGTCCTTCCAGAGGATGGCGGCGCACCCCTCGGGGGAGATGACGGAGTAATAGGCGTTCTCGAAGATGAGCACGCGGTCGGTGACGCCGATGCCTAGCGCGCCGCCGGAGCCGCCTTCGCCGACGATGACGGCGATGGAAGGCACCTTGAGCAGCGTCATCTCGCGGAGATTGACGGCGATGGCCTCGGAGACATGGCGGGCCTCGGACTCCACGCCGGGATAGGCGCCGGGGGTGTCGATGAAGGTGAGGAGGGGCAGGCTGAACTTCTCGGCGAGCTTCATCAGGCGGAGGGCCTTGCGGTAGCCCTCGGGCTGGGGCATGCCGAAGTTGCGGACGATGTTCTCCTTGGTGTCGCGGCCCTTCTGCTGGGCGATGATCATGATGGCGCGGCCCTCGAAGAAGGCGGTGCCGCCAATGAGGGCGCGATCGTCGTTGAACTGGCGGTCGCCGTGGAGTTCCTGGAAGTCGGTGCAGAGGGCGCCGATGTAATCGAGGGCGTAGGGGCGCTTGGGATGGCGGGCGACCTGCACGCGCTGCCACGGGGTGAGGTTGGAGTAGATCTCGCGTTTGGTCGTCTCGATCTTCTCTTCGATCGCGGCCAGCTCGGTGGACATGTCGATGTTGTTCTCGAGGGACTGCTGGTACAGGGCTTCGAGCTGCTTCTCCAGTTCCCGGAGGGGTTTCTCGAACTCGAGCAGGTAGGCGGGTCTCTCCATAGGACGGCGAGGCTAGTTGGCCGGCTTGGCCGCTGTCAACGAACCAGCTCCCAAACCCTTTAGCCACGGATTGCACTGATGAGCACGGATTTAAATCCTGGTTTCGCTGGATCCTTCTCCCGCAACTGCGGGATCAGGATGACAGGTTGGGTGGTCTCCATCCGTGTCCCTCCGTGTAATGTGGACGTCATTGCCCGAGAGGCGCTCATTCCGTCCACCCCTCCATCCGATGGATTCCGGGGCCAGCAAGCTTGCTGACCATCTCCGCGCCCTGGCTCCGTCCGGGCAAATATTCTGGCGGATCGGTTTACAGTCCGCCCTTGGTGGCGTCGGGATTTTTAAGCTGGTCCTTCCAGGTCTGAATCTTGGCCTGGGCGCCGTAGTGTTCGGCCTTCGCCTTGTCGCCCTTCTCCATCCAGATGCGCGAGAGGGTGGTGTTGATGAAGAGGTCCCCGGGCTGGAGGGCGTGGGCCTGGTCGGCGGCGGCGAGGGCGGCGTCGAAGCGGCGGAGGCTGAAGTTCACCTCCGCGAGCGCATGCCAGGCTTCGAAGGAGGCGGGGGCGGCGCTGGTGGCGCGGGCGAGCTTGGCCAGGGCGGCATCATTCTCCCCCAGCGTGTAGTCAAAGGTGGCTTCCTCGATCAGGTGCTGGATCTCGTCGTCGGTCACGGGGTCTTGGGGGCGGGCGGCTGCTGGAGCTTGGCCTCGATGTTGATGCTGAGCTCGACCTCGTCGGCGATGGATTTCTCCGGGACGCCCACGCCGAAGTCGGTGCGGTCGATGGTGGTGACCGCCTCCCAGCCGGAGAGCTGCGCGCCGCGCTGGCCGGCGGCGAAGCCCAGGAACTTCACCTCCAAGATGAGCGGGCGGGTCTGGTCCTTGATCGTCAGGTCACCGGTGACGGTGTAGGTGTCGGGGCCGGATTTTTTCCAAGCCTTGCTGCGGAACGTGGCGTCGGGAAATTTCTCCGCGAGGAAAAAATCCGCGCTGAGCAGGTGCTTGTTACGCGCCTCATTCCGGGTGTCGAGGCCGCCGATCTCGACGAGGGCGGTGATGGTGTTGTGCTCGAAATTCTCCCGATCCACCGTGAGGGTGCCGGTGAACTTCGCGAAGGTGCCCGGGACCCTGGCGAGGAAGTGACGGACGTTGAAGACAACCGACGAGTGGGCCGGGTCGATCTGATAGGTCTCGACGGCAGCGGTTGACGGGAGGGCCAGAAGGGCGGTGGCGAAGAGAAAGGCGAGGAGTCGGGACATGGCGGGACTGTAGGCGAACCCGGACAAAAAGAAAGGCCGGCGTTGCCGCCGGCCGCAAAGGGAAGGGGGAGGAGGCCTCAGGCCTTCTTGTAACCGGCTTCGATGGAGATGTTGATCGTGACATCCTCGCCGAGAACCTTCGGGCCGTAGCTTACACCGTAGTCCATGCGATTGAGGACCGTCGTGGCTTCCCAACCGGAAAGGAAGCTGCCGGGGCGCATGCCGGCGCCGAAGCCGAGCAGGGTGACCTTGAGGACCACTTCCTTGGAGACACCCTTGATCGTGAGATCGCCCGTGACGTCGAACGTGCTTTCACCGGTCTTTTTCCAGGATTTGCTCTTGAAAGTCGCGGTGGGAAACTTGGGGCCGTCGAAAAAATCGGCTGATTGCAGATGCTTGTCCCGGTCCGCATTGGCCGTGCTGAGCGAGGCGACTTCTATGGTGGCCTCCACACTGCTGTTTTCCAGGTTGGCGCGATCCACGGTGATGGTGCCGGTGGTCTTGGTGAAGCTGCTGGTGAACTTGGACAGGATGTGCCGGACGCTGAACCCGGTCGCGGAGTGAACCGGATCGATGGTGTAGGTTTCAACCTCGGCGCGCGAGAAGACGGCGAGGGCAAGGACGGCAAACAGGGCGAGGAGTTTTTTCATGGAATAGGTTGTTTTGAGTGGAGCGATAATGGGTAGCCAGTTCAGGGTTTGATGCAACCGGAGACTGCAACGTTTTGGATTTATCACAATATCAGCATGGCGTCGCCGTAGCTGAAGAAGCGGTATTCATGGGCGACGGCCCCGGCATAGATTTGTTTCAGCCAAACGATGCCGTCCGCCGAACCGGGAGTGAGGAAGGCCGAGACGAGGCAGAGCAGGGTGGAGCGGGGCTGGTGGAAATTGGTGATGAGGGCATCCACGCCGCGGAAATCGCGCGGCGGATAAATGAAGATCGCCGCCTCGGCCAAATGATCCCGACCGGTCGGGGCCGAGTGTGACGACAGATAATCCTCGATGGTGCGCACGGAGGTGGTGCCGACCGCGATGCGACGGCCCTTGGCACCAAAGAGAGCCTGCTGGGTGGCGGCGGGGATTTCGTAAATCTCGCGGTGGATGGCGTGGTCCTCGATCTTATCGGTGGAGATGGGGCGGAAAGTGCCGAGGCCGACGTGCAGGGTGAGGTCGGCAAAGTTCACGCCCTGCTCCGCAATCCGGGCGAGCAGTTCAGGCGTGAAGTGCAGGCCGGCGGTCGGGGCGGCGGCGGCGACCTGGTGACCGCGGTCGGCGTAGACGGTTTGGTAACGTTCGCGGTCGAGGGCGCGGGCCGGGTCGTTGTCGCGATCAGTGATGTAAGGCGGCAGCGGCATCTCGCCGATGCGATTGGCCACGGCGAGGATGTTTTCGTCCGGCGTATCGAACGCCACGCGGGCGAGGCCGTCATCGGTTTTTTCCCGGACGGTCGCGGTGAAAGCACCGGCCAGACCGAAGGTCGCCCCGATGGGAAGCTTCTTGCCCGGCCGGAGCAGGCACCACCAGCCCTCGGTGTTGTCATTGCGAGGAACGAAGCGACGAAGCAATCCAGCTGGATCGCCACGGGCAGCTGCGCTGCCCTCGCGATGACAGGTTGGGTCAATTGCGGGACGTAACAATAAACATTCCACCTGTCCGCCGGTGGGCCGCGTGGCATGCAGCCGGGCGGGGATGACCGCGGCGTTGTTGCGGAACAGGGTGTCGCCGGCCCGCAGGTATTCGGGCAGGTCGCGGAAATGCTGGTGT
>JANMTJ010000642.1:0-4095 GCA_031390295.1 Oleiharenicola sp. | reverse complement strand
TTGGGCGAATTCAAGACTATCATCGGCCAGCGCGGCCGCGTCAGGTTGGCGAGGTGGCGGGCCTCGTGCTGGATGCGTTTGATCTCCTCCACCACCGCATCGAGTGTCGCGGCCATGGCTTCATGCATCGGTCCGGACTCGTCGTGCTGCTCGACGAAATGGGGCGTCCAACCGTAACCGCGGAGCAGCTGGTCCAGTTCCTCGCGCGTGATGCGGGCGAGGATCGTCGGGTTGGCGATCTTGTAGCCGTTGAGGTGCAGGATCGGCAGCACCGCGCCATCGGTGACCGGATCGAGGAACTTGTTGGAATGCCACGCGGTGGCCAGCGGCCCGGTCTCCGCCTCGCCATCACCGACGACGCACGCCACGATGAGCCCGGGGTTGTCGAACACCGCCCCGAAGGAGTGACTGAGAGAATAGCCCAGCTCGCCGCCCTCGTGGATCGAGCCGGGGGTCTCGGGCGAGGCATGGCTGGGAATGCCGCCGGGATAGGAGAACTGCTGGAACAGCTTTTGCAGCCCGGCCTCGTTCCGCGTGATGGCGGGATAGACTTCGCTGTAGGTGCCCTCCAGGTAGGTGTTGGCCACCACGGCCGGCCCGCCGTGGCCGGGACCCGAGACGTAGATCATATTGAGGTCGTGGTCCTGGATGATCCGGTTCAGGTGCGCGTAGATGAAGTTCTGCCCGGGCGTCGTGCCCCAGTGGCCCAGCAGCATGGGCTTCACGTCCGCGAGCGTCAGCGGTCGCTTCAGCAGCGGGTTGGCGGCAAGATAAATCTGTCCAACCGACAGATAGTTGGCGGCCCGCCAATAGGCGTCCAGCTGGTGCAACCGGGGCGGCGTGAGGGGGCGGATGTTCATGCGGGGTCATCTGCCGCCCGATGCGGGCGGCCGGGACAACGCGCTTGGCGTTTTATTTTGCCTTATCCTGGATCATTTTATTGAGCCGGACACTTTCCGGTCCGGTCGACTTTTCCGCCTGATCCATGAGCAGTTCCAGCTCCTTGGTTTTGGCGGGGAGTTGCTCGAACGTCTTCATGTCCTTGTTGCTTTTCACGGCCGTTTTCTGTGGTTCTGTTTTCATGGTTGATTGAGGTTGAGGGTGATTCTGCTTTAGGCGGGGCGACGCCGGCCGCGCTTGGCCGGACCAGCCAGCCCGAGGACCCGACCCACCGAACGGGCAATCATCAGTTCCTCGTCGGTGGGGATGACCCGCACTTTGACGCGACCGGTATCCGGCGAGATCAGCGCTGCCTGCTGCGCATTGCGCTGCCGGTCCAGCGCAACGCCGAGAAAGCCCAGCCCCGCGCAGATTCGCTCCCGGATGACAGGCGAGTTTTCGCCGATGCCACCGGCAAAGACGAGCGTGTCCAATCCCCCGAGCGCGGCGGCAAAGGCGCCGATCCCTTTCTTGGCCTGATAGCAAAACAGCGCAATGGCCTCAGCCGCCGGCACCTCGCGGGATTCCCGCGCGAGCAAATCCCGCAGGTCGGAACTGATCCCTGATACGCCGAGCAAACCCGACTCGTGGTTCACCATCCGGTCGAATTGGACCGGAGTCATCCCTTCCCGGCGGGTCAGAAAAGCCATCAACCCCGGATCCAGGTCGCCGGACCGGGTGCTCATGACCAGGCCGGATGCCGGCGTGAAACCCATGCTGGTATCGATGCCCCTGCCGCGGTGCACGGCGGCGAGGCTGGCGCCATTGCCCAGGTGCGCGAGGATCACCCGCCCCTTGGCGGCCACGGGGTCCAGCCGGCTGAGTTCCTCCAACAAATGAGCGTAGGACAGGCCATGAAATCCGTAACGTTGCACGCCCTGCGCCGCGTAGCGCCGTGGGATTGGCATCAATTTGGCGACCCGCGGCATGGTCCGGTGAAACGCGGTGTCGAAACATGCCACTTGCGGCAGCTTGGGCTGGCGTTGCCGGATCGCCTCGATCAGCTCGATCTCCCGCGGCAGGTGCTCGGGGTCAATTGGCGTGATGCGCCGCAATTCTGCGAGCAGCCTCGGCGTGATGCGCTTCGGCTCGGAATGTTGCATGCCATGCACCACGCGGTGGCCGACGGCTTTGACGTCTGCGAAGACCGGCAGGGCCTCGAGCCAGTCCAGCAGGAAACCCACCGCGGTGCGATGGTCGGTCCCGACCAGAAGCCGGGGGGCGTGTCCCTTCCCGGTCGGTTTACTCAGAAGCAGCTGCGTGCCGGACAAGCCGATACGATCAATCTTGCCCGCCAAGCGGCACCGCGGTGTTGCACCAGCCTCATATACCGCGAAGCGAATGCTCGAAGAGCCACCGTTGATCGTCAGGACGCAAGGTCGCGCGGCTTTCACGAGTCAACCCCCGGAAGCCAGCCAGCCGTCGTTGTCTTCGCATGGGCTGTGGTCGTCACACCTCACCATGCCGGGCGACCGGCCACCTGACAATGGGGTGTCCAACCCAAGGTCACGCCAGCCCGCGTCTTTCACGGGGAAATCCTGCGTCGCGGACGTTGCAGAAACAACAAGGCCCGCAACTCATTGAGAGTTGAGGGCCTTTGCAAGATGGCGTCCCCACGGGGATTCGAACCCCGGTTCTGAGATTATGGAATGACTGCAGCAATGCCGGCCGGGAACGTGCCAGCCGTCGGGTTGGCTTGGGTGACAGCCCCGATTGCTACCGTTCAGATTAACCGCGGTTCTGTGCGCCACGCTTGGACTTGAGTTCGTAGCCCATGGCAGTGGATATGTGGACCGACAGCACCAAGTCCGGGTGAAGCCCGAGTATGAAGGTGCCTTCAGCTTTTCTGAAGGCCGTGCGGCGGTGGTGAAAGCTGGCAAATGGGGTTATATCGATGCGACAGGCAAAGTCGTGATCCCGTTGAAATATGCCGGTGCCCGCTTGTTTCGGGATGAATCGGCGGAAGTTTCTACCGACGGCAGCAGTTGGATTCGAATAAGGTCTGATGGCTCACCTGCCGAAAACTGATTCGCTCATGCCTCGCCGACCCACGCACTCATTGACTTCGACGGCATTCCCAAAGATCGTTTTTCCGCAACGGGCCGACCGCCTCGGAGGTAACTTCGGGGCGTTTTTTTTCGCACGAAGGCGCCGACGATCCAGCGACACTCGCTCGCCTGCACATTTTGCTCTTGCCCTTAGTCTGGATACTAATAAAGTATCCATAAGTGGCTTCCGTAAACACTCAATTTTCGATCGCTGTCCACGTGATGGCGGCAATCGCACATCACGAGGGGGTTTTCACGTCGGAAATTCTCGCAGGCAGCGTCAATGCGAACCCGGTTTTCGTTAAGAGAATCCTCGTTAAACTTTCGAAGGCGAAGCTGGCTAAGTCGACTGTTGGTAAATCGGGTGGTTATGGCCTGGCACGAAGCCCAAAGAGTATTTCCCTCCTAGACATCTACTCTGCGGTAAACCCTCCAGATGCTTTTGCCATCCATGCCTATCCCAAAACGAAAGAGTGTGTCGTGAGTAGTAACATCAAGGAAGTCATGTGCGACGTGCTGGTTGGCACTCAGGAGGCCGTCCGTAGGGATCTGCGGCAGACGACATTGGCGGACGTGGTGGCCAAAATCAGGGCCAGGTCCGGCTAGTTTTTTTGCTCGACTTAGATACTTTTATCGTAACTAATATACACTGAGAGGACCACAAGATGACTAAACAAAATGGAAAGACCCCTGTAATTACCGGTAGCGCTACTGGAACCAAACGCGCCGAAGCAAAGCAGGGCATGGACGCGCCCACCGCCGTTCTCATCGGAGCGACCGGAGGACTTGGTCACGCCCTTGCCAGACTCCTCGCGGCCGAGGGCTTCCGAATCGTGCTCGCGGCGCGGCGCGAGCACGACGCCGCGGCGCTGACCGGCCGGAGCGACGGTTCGGCGATTTACCTGCGCGCGGACGTCACCGATCCGGCGAGCCTCGAGAAGCTGGCGGCGGCAGCCTTCGAGCACCTCGGCCGAATCGATGCGGTGGTGAACCTCGCGGGCATCTCGCCGCGCAAGCCCCTCGAGGACTACACCACGGCGGACGTCGACGCGCTGATGGCGGTCAACGTGAAGGGGCCCATCTTCGTGACTCAGGCATTCCTGCCGGG
>JANMTJ010000614.1:0-3333 GCA_031390295.1 Oleiharenicola sp. | reverse complement strand
GCCGGCGGGTTCATCACGGCGCTGGCGTGGCCTTTTATCTTTGGTGCTGCGGTGCTGGCCGGGGGCGCGGTGCTGTTCTCGGGCCGGAACCATCTGTCGTTGGTCGCCCCGACGGTCGCGGCCGTCCTGGTGACCGGAGTGGCGCTCTGCGGCGCCTACGCGGGTCTGTCCGCCGGCTGGTTCCTCGCCCCGGCCACGCCCGTGGTGGCGGCGGCCTTGGTGTTGCTGGGCGTGGTCGCGGAAAATTACTGGCGCGAGCAGCGCCGCAAGCGCGAGATCCAGGCGATGTTTGGCGCCTACGTGGACCCGGGCGTCGTGGCCCAACTCGTCCGGGACCCGGCCTCGATCCGCCTCGGTGGCGAACGGCGCGTGGCGACGGTTTTCTTCTCCGATCTCGTGGGTTTCACCGACCTCTCGGAAAAACTCCGGGACCAGCCCGAGTTGATGGTCGAAGTCGTCAACACCTACCTCGACGAGACGAGCGAGTGCCTGCACCGGCACGGCGCCTATGTGGACAAATACATCGGCGACGCCGTGATGGCCGTGCTCGGCGCCCCGCAACTATTGCCCGACCACGCCCTGGCGGGATGCCGGGCCGCGCTGGAGACGCAGGCGGTCATCACCGGCATCAACTCCCGCTATGAGGACAAGTGCGGGATCCGGTTGGCGGTACGCGTCGGGCTCAACACCGGCGAGATGATCGTCGGCAACCTCGGCTCCTCGCGCAAAAAGAACTACACCGTGATGGGCGACGCCGTGAACCTCGCCTCGCGGCTGGAGGCGGCCAACAAGGCTTTCGGCACCGGTATTTTGCTCGGGGAGGAAACGGCCCGGCTCGTGCAGGGGGTCATGGTCACCCGGCCGCTCGCCCGGCTGCGGGTGAAGGGCAAGCTGCAGGCCATCGAGGTGCACACGCTGCATGGCGCACCCGGCGATCTCCCGGCCGGGGAAAAGGAGTTTGTCGAAACCTATCGCGCCGGCTATGCTGCCTTGGTTGACCGGCGCTATGCCGAGGCCGCCGCCGCGCTCTCCCGGGCGTTGACTCTCCGGCCCGACGATCTGAGCACCTGCCGGTGGCACACCGAAGCCGCTTCCTTCACCCACCACCCACCCCCGCCCGACTGGGAGCCTGTGATTTCCCTCGATACAAAATGAAAACCTCCGCCCGATCTGCGGCCCTGCTGGCCGGACTGTTGTGCGCCACTGCGCTTCTCGCCTATGAAGCCGGAGGCCTGGCTTACACCAAACGAGTAGAAACCAACCTCCTGGCCGAACCCAAGCCCCTGGCCGGTGCCGTCGGCAAACTGGCCTATGGCCGCAAGGTGAAAGTTGCGGAGGTCCGGGGCTCCTGGCTGCGGGTCAGCGAGGGCGCCACCTCGGGCTGGGTCTTTGCGGGCAATCTTTCCTCCACCGAGCCCAGCGAAGCCAAGGGACTCGATGGCGTGCCGCTGCTCGCCAGCCAGACCACGGCGACCGCCGCGGCCCGCCCGCTCACGCCCGCTGCCGCGGAATACGCGACCCGGCGCAATCTGACCGGGGCCCGGGAGGACCTCGACTGGCTGCTGACCGAATGCCGCGCCATCACCCCGGAGGAAGTCGAAACCTTCCTGCAGGAAAAGAAAAAGGGGGAATTCCAATGAGCCCGCGCCTGTTTTTTCTTTTGTCGCTGGTTCTGCTCGGCCCCGTGGCGGCTCGGGCCCAACTCGGCGGCTTCGACCTCAACAAACTCTCCAAGGCCGTTGATACCGCCAAGGACGCCGGCAAGCTGATCAAGGGTGTGGCCGGGGTCGGGCCCCAGGAGGAAGCCCTGATCGGCGATTCCGTGGCCCTGGAAATCATCGGGCAATACGGCGGGCTGGTGCGCGATCCTGATATCATGCGCCGGGTCAACCTCCTGGGCCGCGCCCTGGCCCGCTATTCCGACCGGCCGCAGCTTGATTGGCGCTTCGGGGTGTTGGACTCGGCCACCGTCAACGCGTTCTCCGCGCCCGCTGGCTACGTGTTCATCACCCGCGGACTCTACGATCAGGCGACCAACGATGACCTCCTGGCCGCCATCCTCGGCCACGAGATCGCCCACATCACCAACCGCCATGCCCTGAAGATCGTGGCGCGCGGGGATTTTCTCAGCGGTGCCACCAGCTTCGCCGCCAAGCGCAGCAGCGATGTGCGCCAGGTCGAGGCCCAGCTCTCCCAGTTCGACCTGGGCATCGGCCAGATCACCAAGACGCTCTTCGAAAAGGGCTTTGATCCCCAGACGGAATATGCCGCTGACAAGGACGGGCGCGCCCTGGCCGTGACCACGGGCTATGCCCCCGGCGGGCTGCGGGCCGTGCTCTCCAATCTGAAACAGGCCGGTGAGAACCGGAAAACAATGTTCTCCTCCCACCCGCCCGTGACGGAACGCATCAAGCGCCTGCCCAACGAACCCGTCCCCGTGGTGACGGAACCGGCCGCGCCCACCGCCGATGCAGAAGATAAACCCGACGGAGAAACCAAGTAAGTTCTCCGCCCACTGGAGTCCGAAAATCGTTGCGGAGCTGAACGGCCAGCACGTGAAGCTGGTCAAGTTCCGCGGCGGGTTCGTGTGGCACCACCACGAGCACGAGGACGAACTTTTCCTGGTGGTGCGGGGCCGTTTCCGGATGGAATTCAAGGAGCCTGTCCGCAGCTTGCTGCGTAAATCCAAATTGTCATTAGGACGCCGCCGAAAAGGCGGCGTTCAATTCCGCGATCGCACCGTGGAATTGCGCGAGGGCGAGATGATCGTGGTGCCACGCGGGGTGGAGCACCGGCCGGTGGCCGACGAGGAGGTGTGCGTGCTGTTGTTTGAGCCCGCCGCGACGGTGAACACCGGCTCCGCGGGTGGCGCGTACACCGTGCCGCAGCCGGATTGGATCTGATTTTCCCCCGCCGCTCAGACCGGCCGGGCCTGGGGGACGAAACGCCGCACGGCTGCCGCCAGCGTGGCCACGTCGAAGGGCTTGTTCACGGCACCCTGGAACCCGTGGTTTTGATAATGGGCCATCACGGGATCGCTGGAATAGCCGCTCGAAACAATCGCGGGCACTATCGGGTCCAGCTGGCGGATGGCGCCGATCGTCTGTTTTCCGCCCATGCCGCCGACGATGGTGAGATCGAAGATGAGCAGGGCGAAAGGGCGGCCGGTTTTCTGTGCGGCCTCAAATTCCCGCACCGCGCTCTCCCCGTCGGCCACGAGCGTCGGATCCAACCCCATGCGCTCAAGCACCAGGCCGCCGAGCAACCGAATGCCCTCGTCGTCGTCCATGAGCAGGACCCGCGGGCTCGTCCCCGTCGCGGATGCCGCCGGAG
>JANMTJ010000596.1:0-2072 GCA_031390295.1 Oleiharenicola sp. | reverse complement strand
GCCATGGTCTTCGTCGGCCTCTTCATGATGCCGTTCTACTACGGCTCGAAGGCGCGCTCGGTGCCGGAATACCTCAAGCTGCGCTTTGACGAGAAGACCCGCACCTTCAACGCCCTGTCCTTTGCGGTGATGACGGTGTTCTCGTCGGGCATCTCGATGTTCGCCCTCGCCAAGCTGCTCAACGCAATCCTCGGGTGGAATTTCGACGGCTGCATCATCGTCTCCAGCCTGGTCGTGCTGATCTATATCTACTCCGGCGGCCTGACTTCGGCCATCTACAACGAGGTGCTGCAATTCTTCCTCATCGTGCTGGGCTTCCTGCCGCTGGTCATCCTGGGTCTGCAGGACATCGGCGGGTGGGACGGGCTGATGCAGAACCTCGACGCGTATTCCGCCACCAAGGGCATGCCGGGCGCCTGGAGTTCGTCGTGGGCACACATGGGCACCCCGACGGCCAACCCGATCGGCATCGAGTGGTTCGGCCTGGTGGCCGGCCTCGGTTTCGTGCTCTCGTTCGGCTACTGGTGCACGGACTTCCTCGTCATCCAGCGGGCCATGGCGGCCAAGGACATGAACGCCGCCCGCCGCACCCCGCTCATCGCGGCGATCCCGAAGATGATGTTCCCCGCGCTCGTCATTTTGCCCGGCATGCTTGCCATCGCGCTCTACCACAAGGGCGGCACCGCCAACATCGCGCTGCCGATCGGCGCCGACGGCAACCCCGACTACAACATGGTCGTCCCCGCCATGCTCGCGAAGTATTTCCCGAACGGCATGCTCGGGATCGGCCTCACCGCGCTCATGGCCTCCTTCATGTCCGGCATGGCGGGCAACGTCACGGCCTTCAACACCGTGTGGACCTACGATCTCTACCAGCGCTGGATCAACCACGACGCCTCCGACGCCCACCTCATCAAGGTCGGGCGGATCACCACCGTGGTCGGCCTGATCCTCAGTGCGTTCTGCGCCTACGCCGCGACAAAATTCAACAACATCATGGACATGCTCCAGCTGGTGTTTGGTTTCGTGAACGCCCCGCTGTTCGCCATCTTCCTGCTGGGCATGTTCTGGCGTCGCGCCACCGGGCACGGCGCCTTCTTCGGCCTCCTGCTCGGCACGCTTTCGGCCGCGATCTTCCAGGGCAGCACGCTGCCTGTCGGGGAGCCGGTCAGCCTGCTCAAGGGCGGGTGGCTTGGCGTGCAGCAGACCTTCGCCAGCTCGATGGCCCAGAATTTCTGGATGGCGATCTTCGCCTTCAGCGGCTGCTTCCTGGGCACGCTGTTCATCTCGCTGGCCACCACGCCCAACCGCACTGACGACGAACTGCGCGGGCTGGTCTATTCGCTCACGGAAAAGCAAACGGACATGCCGGGCACCGCCTGGTATGCACGGCCGATGCCGCTCGCCCTGGTCGTCCTCGCCGCCACGCTCGTCCTCAACATCATCTTCTGGTAACCCCAACCCGCGCCGCACATGCAACTCGATATTCGTCTGCCCATGGGGCTCCTCTTTCTCCTCCTCGGGATCATCCTGGTCACCTACGGTTTTGTCTCCGACCCCGCGATCTACGCCCAGCATTCACTCGGACAGAACGTGAACCTGCTCTGGGGCTCGATCTTCGCGCTCTTCGGCGTCGCGATGCTCTGGCTCGCCCGCCGGAAAGCCAAATAGCACCGGCCTATTTCTGGTCGTTGTAGGCGCCGGGGCCGGGCTTGCGCTTGAAATGCTTGTTGAGCAACCCGGGCTCGATGGGGATGAGCCTGGGCGCCAGGGCAAGGGACATGAGCGCCATATGCGCAGCAATCGGCGGCGACGGTACCTGGCTGGGGGCGTGCATTGAAGGTCAGGATCGCTTATTCCGACAAATAGTGAAAGCCGGGGCCCGGACGGCTCGCCTGGGCGTCACTGGTGCGCGTGCCTTTCCCCGCGCCGGGGAAAAATTGGGTGATTTGGGTTAGCACTACACCCCATTTTCACCCGGACGATTGCCGGATAATATTGCATCGATGGGAAGAATTAATGCCGGCATCTCCGCCTCCGTAAGATTTTCCATTTTTCAATAACTCAAACAA
>JANMTJ010000576.1:0-7225 GCA_031390295.1 Oleiharenicola sp. | reverse complement strand
CCCGGCATAGCGGGGCAGGCGTTCGGTGGACAGGGGGATGTTGCCCCGCAACGGCTTCCTGCGGCCGTCGAGGATGATCACCGGATCCTCCTTTTCCACCGCCACCACCGGGTGCTTCGCGCCCCGGTATTCGGCGAGCAGTCGGGTCGGATGCGGCGGTGACTCCACCGCGCCGCCGGCCAGCGCCGCCAGAAAAAGTACCCCGGTCATTGCGCCGCGTCTCACAGGATGCATACGGGCGCAGCCTAGCACCAGCCCCGGGCGTGTCGAGGTCAGGCTCAACCTGACGGGATGCACGAGGAACATATGAACCGCCACACCCACCGGACCAAGGAGGCGGCGGATGAGGCGGGGTGTCCTGAATAACCAGAGCTGGCAGGTCAGGCGGACGTCGCGGACCAGCCGGCGGGCCAGTTGGTGCCGGGGAGCGGCCGCCAGAAGATATCCTTGTCGATCCGCGGTTTGTTATGCCGGTATTTCTCCGTGAGCCGGAGCTTCGTCTTCAGGTGCTCGACGAGGTTCTCGCCGTAGAAGAAGGTGTTCTCGGCGACACCAGAGATGACCAGCACCTCGGACTTGGTAGTCTCGAGGAGCTCGATGAGCCCGCGGATATTGACGAGCTCGAGGTCGATCGCGGCCTGGAGTTTCTTCTCGCAAGCGGCCTTGACGGCCTTGTCGCTGGTCCCGAGGTAGCCGTACACGGTCTCGCACCACGCGCAGACGTTGCGCAGACTGGTGATCCAGTGGAGGTAGGCGCGCACGCGGTCGCGAAGGTCGGCGAAGACCGCCGCACTGTTCGCCGTGTCGCGGCGCGGGGCGCCGGGCGCCTGGATCTGCGCCGTCGCCAGCGGCTGGAGCCGGGCGATGAGGGCGTGCAGTCGCGGCAGGACCTCGCGGTCCATGTCGGCGGCCATCTTGGCGCCGGATTCCCGGGTGATGAGGTCGAAGAGCACATCCTTGCCGAGATCGACCAGGCTGGGATTGTTGTGCTGGAAGCAGCCGTGGCGCTCGTAGTATTCGCGCTCCGGGGCGGGCACGGCCTCGAGGTCGGGGACGAACGGGCGGTCCCACGTCCGCTGCCAGCAGAAGCCGAAGGCGCAGTAGAGGCCGACGAGCGGCTGCCACATGAGCGCATTTTCAAAATCCTGCCACGCCGCCGTGAGGCCGGCCGCCTGCGCCGGGCCGACGAGCCGGGTGGCGAATTCACCGAGGACCTGCTCGACGGATTTGTCGGGGAAGAATTGCGCCGCCTTGATCACGACCGGATTGGGCCAGTAGGGCGCCTGGGCGGTGTTGGTGAGGCCGCCGAGGCAGCTGATGCGGCTGAGGCCGGCGCCGCGCATGGCGGTGAACTTCTCGTGCAGCATCCGCGGGAAGGGCAGGCCGAGCAACGGCTCGTGGTTCATCACGCCCGAGGCGGAGTAATGGAGGACGGGCTCGACACCCAGCGCCCGCGAGGCGGCAAGGGTGGCGTTCTCCTTCTGGTCCATCGTGGTATGGAAGAGGCTGCCGGCGATGGCCCGGTTCTCAGGATACTTCGGGTGCGAATAGGGTACGTCGTAACCCTTGACGAGGAGGGAGGGAGCTTCCCAGCTGACATGGCCGCCCATGCCTGCCTTGATGTATTCGTGTTCCACCTTGAAGGGCTCGATGCGGAGGATGACGTCGAAGTTCGGGTTGAGCTCCGCCGCGGCGCTCTGGAGGTTCTTCAGGTAGCGGACGATGCTTTCGCCGGCGGCCTGCGCGACCTTCTCGTGGTTGCGCCACTCGCGGATCATGTAGGGTCCGCCGTTGCGGCCGACGTAGAGGGAGGCGGTGTGCTCGAAGCCGGCGCCGCTGTCATTGGTCCAGACGGACATGTAGCTGAGGTCGGGCACATGCCGCATGAGCTGCTGGAGGGCTTCGCGGTAATGGCGCTGCACGATCGGGTGGTCCTGCGCCATGGTGTAGCGGGGCAGGCGGGAGCGGAAGGGGTGGTCGACGCGCGCGCCACGCAGCGACGGATATTTCGCGAAGAAGCGGTCCGGCATCGTGCGGGGCTCGAACATGCACACGCCCGGCTTCAGGCCGTAGCGGCGGCCGAGCGTGGCCAGCTTCTTCAGGTGGTTGAGGTTGGCGTCGAGGTAGTGCGCGGGCCAGACGCCCTTCGTCAGCGGCGTGTCCAGGAAATGGTTGAAGCCGGGCGCGTAGGTGTAGAACTGGGGATAGTATTCCCACGCGACCATGTCCTCGAAGGGCATGTGCGACTGCAGGCCGTTGACCTCGCAATGGGTGAAGCCCGCCTCGGCGAGCGACGCGACGTAGAGCTCGGGGTCGAACTTGCGCGCGCTGCGCCAGTATTGGGTGTAACAGGCGTCCCAGTGCGGGCGGTGCCAGCCGAAGGTGGCGGGCAGCCAGATGCCGGCGGCGAGTTTCTCGCGGGTCAGGTCGCTGGTGGCGGTGGCGAGCAGGCGCACTGCGGCAAACAGGAACGAGCCGTGCGTGGCGCAGATCTCACCCGTGCCGTCATCGGCGATGCGCAACCACATCCAGGCCGGGGCGGCGGTGGCCTTGGCCGGCAGCCCGCCGGGGCGGCCGCGGGCGGCGAGGGCGACGGTCACGCCCTGGCCGGTGCCGGCTCCCACGCGGGCGCCGGTCAGTTTGCCCAGCTCCTGGGCGGCGGTGATTTCCGCCGGCTCGGCCGAGGCGGGATGAAATACCAAGGAAACGGACAGGGGGGTAAGCGTGGAGGACATAAGAGGATTCGACAGCTGAAAACCGCCGGGTCTCCGCCGGCAACCGCAAAGCCGCCTGCACCCCAAGTAACACCAAACAATTCCCATAAAGTGCATCACCCCCGGCTCGGCATTCCCGGTGTGAACGGGGAATTTTTACGGTGACCCGGGACCAAGCCCGGCCGGGTATGAAACCACCGGGCTGTGTTCCGGGTCTACTTCCCTCCTATGCCACAGGACCTTTTAGCCGTCACCGATCTGGAGCCGCCGATGGGCGATCTCTTCACCAACCGCCGCCTCGACGCCGGCCGGGCGGTGTGGACGCGGCCGTTGCGCGGGGAGCGGGATGTGCCCAAAAAACGCATCATCCACCAGCGCGTGGTCCGGCTCCACGGCCCGGCGCGGCTGCAACGGTTGGGCGTGCGGCGCGGGCCGGGTTACCACAAATGTGGCAGCCGGCAGGACCTCGACTGGGTCACCGGCCTGCGCGTGCTGGCGCTCCAGGGCGGCCGCTGGCGGGTGCTGTTGCAGCGTGACCACCTGAAGGCCGGCATCCCCGGCGTGGTGGACTGGTTCAGGTTGCCGCGGGTGGTGACGACCGGCGTGATCATCGAGCTGCGCCGCTCCGGCATCGATGGCGGCTGGACGCCGTGGAACCTGGCCATGTCCGCGTTCATCCTCGAGGGCGAGGTGCTCACGCCGCCGGCTCCGCGCGAGGAGCGGCTGCTCACGACCGGGACCATCGATCTCAAACGCCAGCCCGCCGGGGTCCGTGCCAGCCGACGCGACGGCGAGGTGCGCTACCGGACGAAGGATTTCGAAGTGGGTTTCGCCCTGGGGCGCCCCGGCTTCGCCCATCTCGCGCTGCTCATCGAGGACACCGCCAACGCCGGCCGGAATGTCCTCGCGACGCGCCCGCCGCTGTTTCACCAGGGCCCGCAACTGCACCCGCTCGGCGCGGCGCCGGTGCTGGCGCCAGCCGTGCGCTGCGCGCTCGACGGGACGGTGGACGTGCGCGGCAACACCGTGAGCTATGACTTCACGGCGGACGGCCAGCATTACCGGCTGACTTGGCGCGTGACGGCACGCGGGCTGACGCTCCGTGCCGAGCGCACGGCGAAACGCGGCACCCTGGCCTGGCACAGCGCGGCGTGGGCGGTGGGTTTGCGCAACAGCGCGGCGCCCTCGCACGTGCTCGGCCGGCTGCGGCCCGAGGGCGAATCGGGTGCGGTGGCGCTGCCGGCGTTGCTCACCCTGCCCGGCTTCGGCAGCTGGGCCATCAAGACTTCCAGCCCGGCCGGCTGGGCGCGGAGCGACTGTTTCCGCGCGCATGATCTGAACACGCTCGAATTGAAGGTCGGGGAGGAGCCCACCGCCGAGGGACTTTACCGGCTGCCCGCCGGCCGGCACCGCGCCACCTTCACGCTGACGCCGAAGCGTCCGGCCCCGCGGCTGCGCGCGGCGGCGCCGGCGGTGGTAAAGCGGGCCCTGGCGCGCACGCAATGGACGGCGCTGACCTTCCGCGCGGACACGGCGACGCTCAGCAACAACGGTGCCTCGATGCACTGTCCGATCTGCATGGACACCTGGGCGGCGGTGGCGCACCCGCAGGGCGACGTGCTGCCCGGGCTGCCTGCAACGGAGTTTCTACGTCTCTCCCTTGAGCGCTGGCTGACCGGCGGGCCCGGCTACGCCGCGGGCCGGCTCCTGCAGGACGGTTCCTCGCACGACGCTGACGACGAATACCTGCAGACCGGCGCGTCGGCGTTGCGCGGGCTGGGGGAGTTCCTGCGGCACGGCGCGACGCCGGAGTGGTATCGCGCGTTCCGGCCGGACATCCTCCGGAAGCTGGAGGCTGCGCGCGGCCGCGATCTCGACGGCGACGGCCTGATCGAGAGCCTGCACCGCACCGGCATCAGCGGGACGAACCAATGGAGCACGTGCTGGTTTGACGTGATCTCGTTCGGCTGGAAGGACGCCTTTGCCAACGCGACGCTCTACGGTGCGCTGCTGGCGCTGGTGTCCGGCCTGCGCCGGCTCGGCGAGACGGACGAGGCGCAAAAGCTGGCGCACTGGGCGGGGTGGCTGCGGACGAACTACCGGGATGCATTCTGGAACGAGGAAACAGGCTGGCTGGCGGGCTGGCGCTGCCGCGAGGACAAGCTTCATGACTATGCGTTTCTGCCGGTCAACGGCGCCGCCATCTCCGCCGGGCTGCTGTCGCCCGAGGAAGGCCGCGAGATCCTGCTCCGCCTGCTCGCCGAGGCCAAAAAAACCGGCATGCCCGATCCGGCGCTCGGCCTGCCCGGCAACCTGCGGCCCATACCCGACCACGACCTGGCCGACATCATCCAGGGTTACCCGTTCGGCTACTACCAGAACGGCGGGCGCACGCATTCGCAGACGAGGCATTTCGTCATGGCACTCTACCGGTGCGGACTGCGGCGCGAGGCCGACGCCATGCTCGAGCGGCTGTGCACCGGACTGGCGGAGGCGCGCGTGTTCGGTGGGAACCAGAGCGGCGTCGACTGGCGCTACTGGGACGACCGGCCCTGCGGCTACGAAGGCCTCCTGACGGACCAGTTCGGCGTGCTCGAAGCGGTCTACTGGCGCTGGGGCAAGCGGCCGCCGGCCCGCTCCGGTTGAGCTGGAGCCGGAAACATTAGCGCCTAGCCTTTCCCCAGTCTGCCAACCCCTCTCATGAATATACCCCGCTGGTTGCTCGTCTCCCTGGGTCTCCTGGCGTCGGCGCACGCGCTTGAACGTTATGTCTCGCCCCAAGGGGACGACCGCAATCCCGGCACGCTGGCCGCGCCCTGGCAGACGCTCGAGGGCGCGCGTGATGCCGTGCGCGCTTTGCGCCGGGCCCAGCCGGCTGGCGCGAGCGGGGCCGTGACCATCTGGCTGCGCGGCGGCACTTATCCCCTGAGCCGCACGTTTGAACTCACCCAGCAGGACGGCGGCACGGCGGAGGCGCGGGTCACCTATGCGGCGTACCGGAATGAAACCGTCCGCCTCTCCGGCGGACGCGAGATTCCCGCGAAAGCGTTCGGCCCGGTGCGCGAGGCCGCCGCGCTCGCGCGCCTGCTGCCCGAATCCCGGCCGCACGTGCTCGAGGTGGATTTACGCGCGCGGGGGATCACGGACTTCGGTGCGCACCGGCAGTTCGGGCACGGCCTGCCCGTGGTGCCGGCGCCGCTCGAGCTGTTCTGGAACGACACCGTACTGCCGCTGGCGCGCTACCCGAACACCGGGGCCATTGCGATTGGCGCGATCGTCGAGCCCGGCTCGATGCCGCGCACCGGCGATTACAGCAACCGCGGCGGGCGCTTCAAATACACCGACCCGCGCCATGCCCGCTGGGTGGACGTGCCGGATGTCTGGCTGCAGGGTTACTTCAACCACGGGTTCGCCGACGACAAGATCCGCATCGCCGCGATCGATCCGGCGAAGGGGGAAATCACGCTCGCCTCGCCGCACCTGTATGCGCTCGGGAGCGGCCAGAACTACAACCAGTATGTCGCCCTCAACCTCCTGGAGGAGCTCGACGATCCGGGCGAGTGGTATGTGGACGCGGCGGCGGGCCGGCTTTACCTGTGGCCGCCGGGCGACGTGACGGTGGCGCGGGTGTCGGTTTCCATCGTCGAGCAGGCGCTCGTGGCGCTCGATCATGTCTCGTTCGTCTCGCTGCGCGGGCTGACCATCGAGGAGGGTCGGGCCCTTGGTCTTTCGATCGAGGGAGGTTCAGACAACCGGATCATCGACTGCACGGTGCGCAACGTGGGGACGGCGGGCATCATGCTGGGGCAGGGGGCGCGGCAGACTTTTCCGCACATCACCGCGGACGACTACACGGGCGTGGCCGTCTCGCGCGAGATCGGAAGTTTTCATTCGCATCTCTACCTCGACACGGTCTGGGAGCGCGACGCCGGCGAGCGGCACGTCATCCAGGGCTGCGAGATCTACAACACCGGGTCGGGCGGCATCTTCCTCGGTGGCGGCAGCAAGAAGCGCCTGATCCCCGGCAACAATGTCGTCACGGACTGTCGCCTCCATGATTTCAGCCGCCGCAACAAGATGGGCGCGTCCGGCATCGTGGTCGACGGCTGCGGCCAGCGCGTCGTGCACAACGAGATCTACCACGCGGACCAGCATGCGATCTTCGTCCACGGCAACGAGCACCTCTTTGAGTTCAATCATATCCACCATGTCGCGCTGAACTCGAACGATGTCTCCGCGTGGTATCTGGGCCGTGACCCGAGTGACCAGGGGAATGTCGTCCGCCATAATTTTTTCCACGAGGTCGGCCGGCCCGACCGGAAATGGATGATGGGCGTGTATTGCGACGACGCGACCGCGGGCGTGCTGGTGGAGGGCAATGTCTTCTATCGGGTCGCGTCGTTCGGCACGGTTTACAGCAACGGCGGTCACGACATCGTCGTCCGGAACAACATCTTCATCGAGGGCTACGGCCCGGCCTACCAGTTGAAGTCGATGTGGTATGATTTCGG
>JANMTJ010000558.1:0-1673 GCA_031390295.1 Oleiharenicola sp. | reverse complement strand
GGCTGCGCTCGGCCTGGCCGCGCTGATGCTGACCCGCAGTCTGCCGACGGTGCTGACGGTGCGGACCTATCTGCGCCAAGCCAAGGGTCTGCCGGCGCATCCGGTGGGCGTGCTGGCTTCCGCCGGCGGGGCGTTCGTCGCAATCGTGGTGCTTGGGCTTTATGCCATTGTACCGGCTGCGGGCGGGTTGCTGGCCGCGGGATTGCTTCTCCGTTCGGCCATTTTTGTCTCACCATTGCGCCCGGTCTGGCCGGCAAAACAGGTCGGCCAGCTGGAGGCGGTGATGGGGTTGGTCTACCTGGGCGGACTGGCGGTGGCTTATCTCGGCCACCCGCTCGCGGGCTCCTGACCGGTTCGACGACGCAGCGGGTTCATGACTTGGGTCAAGGCAGGCGGCGGGCGTTCGTGTAGGATGCGGGGCCAACCACTCCATGAAAAGCTCCCTGCTGCAAGCCCTCGACCGCCGCCGGCCCATGATCTGCGCCCGCTGGGAAGCATTGCTGCGCCTGGAAAAGGCGCCGACCGCGCTGGCCCGGCCCGACACGCTCGTTTTCCACTTCGACCAAACCCTTAACGAAGTCTTGTTCCCGGAACCCGAGCCGGAGTCGACCATGGTGCCGGCCCGGCCGGTGTGCCGGTGCGAATGCAATCCGTTCCGGCACTACTTTGCGGCGCTCGAGCAAGCGCTCCTTGAGACCCTCATCTGGGCGCAGGTCGAGGATCCAGAGCTCAGTCCGGCGGAGCGGGTCGCCAGCGTCGGGGAGCTCTGTCAGCGATTGCGTCGGGTGGCGGAACGGGAGATCCGCCTGCTGGATGGCATTTGCCCGAACGCAGTCGCGAATCCACCGGATGCCTGACGCGGATCCAGCTCCCCTGCAACAACCGGGGTTTCGGCCCAATCCCTTGATGTGCGTCAATGTCATCGCGCGCGGGATCGGGTAAAAAGCAGGCATGCAATCCCCGGCTGTCACGCTCAGTTACCCGGCCCCCTTTATCCGCACGCTCGCGGCGGAGTCCGGCGGGGCGCGCCGCTGGTTCCTTTTCGCCATCGGCAGCCTGGTGCTGGCGGGTCTGCTGTCGCTGACGCTGGTGGTCGGCCGTCTCCCGTTTCTCGGCTGGCTGTTCACCGACCCGTTGTTTTTCAAGCGTGCGCTCGTCGTGCATGTGGATCTGGCGATGGTTGTCTGGTTCCAGGCCGGCACCGCGGCGTTTCTGGCGCTGGGGCTCGGGCGGCGGATTCCGTCCGCCCTGCAGGCGGCCGCCTGCGCCCTCGGGGCCACGGGGATCGCCGCCCTGCTGGCCGGCGCATTGATGCCCGGCGCCCAGCCGATTTTGGCCAACTATGTGCCGGTGATCGACCATCCCGTCTTTATCGCCGGTCTCGTGTGCTGGTTCGCCGGCACGGGGCTGTATTTCGCCGCCGCCCTCACGGCCCCGGCCGAGGCCGATTCCATCCTGCCGGATGACGCGCTCACCGCCCTGCGCGCCTCCGCCGCGGCCAACCTGATCGCACTGGCCACCTTTGTCGTGGCGTGGCGCACGACGCTGCCGGGCCTGCCGGCGATCGGTTACTATGAGTTGCTCGCGTGGGGCGGGGGACATGCCCTGCAGGCGGCCAACGTCGCGATGATGCTGGGGCTCTGGCTGCTGCTGTTGCGCCGCTGGTCGGGCCG
>JANMTJ010000552.1:0-1731 GCA_031390295.1 Oleiharenicola sp. | reverse complement strand
AATTTCGGCTGCGGCTCGAGCCGCGAGCACGCGCCATGGGCGCTGCTCGACTTCGGCATCCGCTGCGTGATCTCGACCTCGTTTGCGGACATCTTCTACAACAACTGCTTCCAGAACGGCATCCTGCCGATCAAGGTCTCGCAGGAGGACCTCGACAAGCTGATGGACGACGCCAACCGCGGCGCCAACGCCACCATCTCGGTCGACCTGGAGAAGCAGGAGATCCGCGGGCCCGACGGCGGCATGGTCACGTTCGAGATCGACGCCTTCCGCAAGCGCTGTTTGCTCGAAGGCCTCGACAACATCGGCCTGACGATGCAGAGCGAGACGGACATCGGCGCCTACGAGCAGAAGGCGCAGGTGGCGCGGCCGTGGGCGTGAGCGCAGCGAGCGGATGAGGGCCCGCTACTGTGCCCCGCCGCTCACGCCGGTCCGAACCATTACGGCCACGTCGGAGTAGGCGTTGACCAGCGGGGCGAGCACCCGGTGGAACGGGCCCTTCCTGATCAGCCTGTCGTGCAGGACCAGATAGTCGATCCCGGTCGCCAGGAAGCAGGCGACGGCATCGTGCGGGGTCTCGACCATCGGCTCGCCCTTCACGTTGAATGACGTGTTGATCAGCACGGGCACGCCCGTGAGGGCCTCGAACTCCTTCAGCAGTGTGCGCCAAGCAAGCTGGCGAGAGGATAGGAGGTGCAAGTCTTCCACGGGGTAAGGCCTAGCCAGCCGCCCCGGCCCCGAGTGATGCAAGGGCTAGCCGTGAGGCTCAACTTGAAGCGTTCACAGGGGAGACCACGGGCTGGGTATCGAGCTGCGAAACGGGTCGAATTTCGAGGTGCTGACGCCGTACTGCTGGCCGGAAAGCAACATCCTCCCCGCGCAAATGGCTTGCGGACGAGGAGCCTCGCGCAGTCGTAGACCCCATGTGCACGTGGTGACGTCCTTTCGTCGGAACTTGGGAGATCTCATCCGTGTCCGGCCAGCACTCCGGACCGGCCCATGAAGGCAACAGCCGAACGATGGGCATGCACGCGGATGAGAAGTCGGACGGCTGCATTGTACCGGTGAAGCCTCGAACAATGCCGAGTGACATCGGCGGCGGAGACGGTGGAGGGAAGGCGGCCGGTCGAGGGGAGGGTGAGTTGCGACGCAAGCCCCGGACACAGTGCCGGAACAGGCATGTCACTGAAGCAACGAGCCCACGGATCGGAGCTGTATGGGTACCCAATACCCCGAAGGCCGATCACGTTCGACCTGAGACAGGAGCCGGGTGCGGGAAAGCCGCACGCCCGGATCTGCGCGGGGGGCGAGGAGCAATCCTCGTCCCTACCGCGACCCGGAACCCATTTGAAAGCAGAGATCGTGATCATCTGGTGCGCTCCTTGGGATGGCCGCCGCGTAGGCGGCAACTTGTCAAAAGCATGGGGCAGCCGCCCAGGTGCCTTGGAAAGGCCTTCGCATCCGCATTCACGGATCAGCCCGTCACTTTCTCGTCGGCCGGGGTCATCCAGCCGATGCCGGCGCCGCCCGGCTCCCTCAACATGGCGATGCGCCCGACACCGGAGACGTCGAAGATCGGCATCACGAGCTTGGCGCCGGCCTCGAGGGCCTTCGCCACGCGCGCGTCCACGTCATCGACGGCCAGGAACGACATCCAGCTCTCGGGCACGTCGTCGAACTCGGGCGAGGTGAGCTGGAAGATGCCGGCGACCGGCCGCCCCTCCAGCATCG
>JANMTJ010000545.1:0-13960 GCA_031390295.1 Oleiharenicola sp. | reverse complement strand
CCCCAGCTTTTCCGCTCGCTCACCGCCATGGAGGAGCGGCTCGATCCCCGGAGCTTTTTCCGCGCCAACCGCAAGCAGGTGATCAACCTCACCTGGGTGGAGGGCATCGAGCCGTGGTTCAGCGGCGGCCTGCTCGTGAAGCTCAAGGGCGGACTGAAGATCGAGCTGTCCCGCCGCCAGGCCCAGGATTTCCGCGAGCGCATGAGCCTTTGATTTTTCCATGAAAACCACCACCCCGGTCCACTCCCTCTGTTCCCGCCTCGGCTATCTGGCCATTCCGATTGGCGTGGGCGCCGCCGTCAGTGTGTCCAATGGTCCGGCTGTTGGTGTCGCCATCGGTGCGGCAATCGCCATCGTCCTGACCGCCGCCCGGCGCTGAACCACTTTCCATGATCGAAGCCCACCACCTGACCAAGACTTTCAAGGACAAGAAACGAGGTATTGTTACTGCGGCCTCAGACGTCACCTTTACCTGTCAGCCGGGCCGGATCTACGGCCTGCTCGGCGCCAACGGTGCCGGCAAAACGACCACGCTGCGCATGCTCGCCACCCTGCTCAAGCCGACCAGCGGGACCTGTCTGGTGGCCGGGCACGACATTGCCACCGCGCCGGAAAAGGTCCGGGCCAACGTCGGCTTCCTCGCCGCCAGCACCGCGCTTTACGGCCGGCTCACCGCCCGGGAGATGATCACCTATTTCGGCCGGCTCAACAGCATGACCGATGAAGCCATCAGGACCCGCCTCAAGGGCCTGGCCGACGAGCTCGACATGCACGAGTTCCTGGACCGCCGTTGCGACAAGTTTTCCACGGGCATGAAACAGAAGACCTCCATCGCCCGCACGCTCATCCACGACCCGGCGGTGATGGTCTTCGACGAACCCACGCTCGGGCTCGACGTGATGACGGCCCGCTCGATCGTGCGTTTCGTGCGCGACTGTCGCGACCGGGGCAAGACCGTGATCTACTCCACCCATGTCATGAGTGAGGTCGAGAAGCTGTGCGACACCATCGGCATCATCCATGCCGGCCGGCTCGTGGCCGAGGGCACGCTGGCCGGGCTCCAGTCCCGCTATGGTGAAACAGACATGGAGGAAGTCTTCGTCAAGGCCGTGGGTGGCGAGGCGGCGCTGGCCGAGGCGCTCAAAAACTGACGCCCCCTCACCATGAACTGGCAACACATCGTCACGATTTACCTGAAGGAACTGAAGGATTCACTGCGCGACCGCCGCACGCTGATCTCCATGATCGTCATTCCCACGCTGCTGATGCCGGTGATCTTCTTTGTCGGGGGCACGGTCATGTCCAAGGTCGTGCGGAAGGCCAAGGATGAGGCCACCACGCTGGTGATCCTGGGGGCGGTCGATTCACCCGGGGTCGTCGCCGCGCTCAAGACGGACAAGAAATTCAAGGTCATCGAGTCCCCCACGGACTTCAAGACGTTGATTTCGGAGAAGAAAATCCGCCTGGCGGTGGAAATTCCCGCGGGGTTTGAGGCGGCCCTCAAGACCGGCGGGGCCAGCACGGTCACGCTCTATCATTACGAGGGCGAGATGAAGTCCGGCATGGGCGTGGGCGAAGCGGACCGTTTCTTCCGCAATCTGCGGGACAAGACGGTGGAGACCCGGCTCACCGATCGCGGCCTGCCCGCCGACCTCGTCAAACCTTTCGAGATCAAGCGCCAGAACGTGGCCCCGCCGGAGAAGGTTGGCGGCAATATCATCGGCGGCCTGGTACCCTACCTGCTCATCATCCTCTGCTTCACCGGCGCCATGTATCCCGCGATCGACCTGACCGCAGGTGAGAAGGAACGCGGCACGATGGAGACGCTCCTTTGCAGTCCGGTGCACCGGGTCAACATCGTGCTGGGAAAATTCCTGATGGTGATGACGGCTTCCATTGCCACCATCGCGCTCACGCTGTGCTCGACCGCGATCAGCATCATCATCGGGGGCAACATGCTGGCCGGTGGGGGTGGCGGCGCGGCGGCCGCCAAGGCTTCCGGCGGGGGCGGGGGCTTCATTCCCATCATTGATCCCGCGGGCATTCTGGGGGTCTTTGCCATGATCGCGCCGGTCGCGACGTTTTTTGCCGCACTGCTCCTGACCATTTCCCTGGCGGCCAAAAGCTACAAAGAGGCGCAGAGCTATGTGTCTCCCCTGATTGTCGTCGTCATCATGCCGGCCATGATGGGCATGCTGCCCGGGGTCGAGCTGACGGCGCAGACCGCGCTCATTCCCATTCTTAACGTGTGTCTCGCGTGCAAGGAGATGCTGTCCGGTGTCTGGCACTGGAACTATCTTGCCCTGATCTTCGGCTCGACCGGTCTCTACGCCGCCGGGGCGGTCTTCCTGTGCGTGAAGATGTTCAATCGCGAGGATGTGATGTTCCGGGCGTGAATTTGTTGTGGGTGGATGAGGGCCGCACGGGCAACCGGGCGGCTTTCATTTTTCCGTAAAAGCCCGGAGTCCAGGGGTAAAGGTCGGGTAAATACCCCCCCTGCCTCTAGGCAGCCGGAACCCCGGCGGCTATTGTTCAGTCACACCCGCCATGAACTCACCCACCCCCGATACGCAGGAAGCCGCGCACCTTGAAAAACTACGCACGCAAATTTCTACCGATATCGAGGCCATGCAGCAGAAGGAGGCCAGCCTCAAGGAGTACGAACAGCGCCTTCGTCTGCTGGTTGAGCACACGCAGCAAAACCCGCCAGCACAAAATTCCAGTCAGTCTTACGTCACGTCCGGACCTGACCGGGCCAGCCTCGATTCCGAGTGGGAAAAACACCATCGCGCCCATGCCCTGCTGGAGGCGGCCCGCCGCGGCCTCTGTGACGAACGCATGGTGCTGAAAGAGCGGGAGGAAAAGATGAAGATCCGCGAGGAAGAGGTCTCCCGCCGCGAGGCCTGGATGAAAACGCGCGAACAAGAGATCGCGGCGCAGGCGCTCGCCAAGCCGGCCGCCTCCAAGTCCAAGCCTTCATTCGCCACCGCCCCCCTGCGGGCGGCCAGAAAGTTTTTCAAGTCGGGCAAGACCCGTTGAGCTGCCGGGGTGTCGTTCATCACCCGGGCCCCGTGCGGGCCCGGGTTTATTTTTAGGCCCCGCCAGCACCGCGAAAATTCTGGCTTGCACCATCGGCCGCCAGTCCGCATCAACCCACCCGTGAATCACGTCTCCAAACTGCGCCGTTCAAACCCCGTAGCCGTCATGGCCTCGGGTAAACGCGCCTGGTGGATTACCACGGCTCGGCACAGAGGGACACCCACGCATCACGCGTAAACCGCAAAGACCAAGAACTCCTTCACCTGCCGAGCCCGACTCATCCGAGTCGGGCTTTTTATTTTTCCCCACCCAACCACATCATGCCATGCCCACGCTCGCCCCACCTCCCCTGACCAGAACCCGGCCTTACCCCGCGACCCCGCGGGTGAGGACGCCTCGCGCCAGCACGACCGCGATGGAACTGCCGGCCGTGTCCTTCTTCGGGCGCACGCTCGAGGAATACACCCGGTTCTTCACCCTCGACCTGGCCGCCCTGCGCGGCCGCGCGGTCCTGGACGTCGCTGCGGGCCCAGCGTCCTTCACGACCGAGGCGTACCGGCGCGGCATCGACGCCGTGGCGGTCGATCCGCTTTACCACCAGCCCCAGGCGGCGCTTGCCGCCCAGATCCGCGAGGACTACGCGCGGATGTTTCTGCAGATGCGGTCCAAGCCGCGGCTCTTCCGGTTGAAGGCCTTCGCGAGCCTTGCTGAGGCCGAGGCCGACCGGCGGGCGGCCGCGTCGCGGTTTCTCGCCGATTACGAAGGCAATGTCCGGCACGGTCGTTACGTGAGGGCGGCGCTGCCGTTGCTGCCGTTCCTCGACGGCGCCTTCGATCTCGTGCTCTGCGCCCACCTGCTCTTCATCTATGCCGCCCGGTTCGATTTCGACTGGCATCTGGCGGCCTGCGTCGAGCTGGCCCGGGTGAGCAACGGCGAGGTGCGCATCCACCCGGTGTGCGGCGCCGACGGCAAGCCCTATGCCCAACTCGACCGGCTCAGATTGGAGCTGGGCGGGCTCGGCATCACCAGCGCAGTCGTGCGGGTGAACTACGAGTTTTTCGTCGGCAGCAACTCCATGCTCGTGCTAAACCCGCAATCACCATGAGCACCCCTGCCACCCTGGCCCGCACCCCCGCGCCGCCGTATTACGCCGTCATCTTCACCTCCCGGCGAACCGACAGTGATCGCGGCTACGGCGACATGGCGGAGCGCATGGTCGAACTCGCCGCAAAGCAGCCCGGCTATCTGGGAATCGACAGCGTGCGTGAGGCCGGGGGGCACGGCATCACGGTCTCCTATTGGCGCGACGAGGCCGCGATCATGGCGTGGAAACGCGACACCGAACACCAACAGGCGCAACGGGGCGGCCAGCAGACCTGGTATGCCGACTACCAGGTGCGCGTGGCCAGGGTGGAGCGCGCCTACGGCAAACCCTAGGCCTTTTCCAATTCCGCCAGCTTGCTCGCGGAGGTTTCCCACGCCTTGGTGGCGGTCGTCAGCTGATCGACGACCACGCTGAGCTCGCGGTTCAGGTGCTGCGCCTTGCCGGGTGAGCTGTAAGTCTCCGGCGCCTCGAGCTCGGCCGTCAGCTCGTTCTGCTTGGTCTCCAGTTGCGCAACCTTCTCCTCCAGGTGGCCGACCTCGATCCGGAGTTTCTTCAACTCGACGGGATTGGGCTTCTTGGCCGCGGGAGCGACGACCGCCACCGGCTTGTCCTGCCTGGGACGGGCATCGGTAAAGCCGGCGGTGAGGGCCGCGCGCGCACTGGTGGCCTTGGATTTATCCAGGTAATAATCGTAGTCGCCCGCGTAGGGCGTGATCCGGCCGGAATGCACGTGCAGCACGGTCTTGGCGAGCTGTCGGATGAAATACACGTCATGGCTGATGAAGATGAACGTGCCCTCGTAGCTCTTGAGCGCGTTGACGAGCGCGTCGATCGACGGGATGTCGAGGTGGGTCGTCGGCTCATCCATCAGCAGCAGGTTGGGCGGGTTGACGAGCAGGCGGGCCAGGGCGAGGCGCGACTTCTCGCCGCCGGAGAGCACCGAGACCTTCTTGTGGACGTCGTCCTTGCGGAAGAGGAAGCCGCCGAGCACGGCACGCGCCTGCTGCTCGGTCAGCTGATTTTCATTGGTGCGCAGCTCCATCACGTTCTCGAACACCGTGAGGTCGAGCTTGAGGTTGTCAGCCCGGTTCTGGGCGAAGTAGCCGGGGATCACGTTGCTGCCGAGGTCGCGCACGCCGCCCTGGATCGGGATGACGTCGGCGAGGATCTTGAGCAGGGTGGACTTGCCCGAGCCGTTGGGGCCGACGAGCACGATCTTCTGGCCGCGCTCGGCCTCAAAATTAAGGTCGCGGTAGACGACATGGTCGCCGTAGGCCTGCTGGACGTTCTTGAGGTTGACGACCTTCAGCCCGGAGCGCAGCGGCTGCGGGAAGCGGAAATTGATGCGCTTGAGATCCTCCCAGGGTTCCTCGACCGCGACATCCTTGAGGCGCTCGATCTGTTTCTCCTTGGACTTGGCGCGCGAGGCCATGGAGGCCTTGGCGCCGAAACGGTCGACGAACTTCTGCAGGTGGGCGATCTCGCGCTGCTGGTTCTTGAACTGGGCGGCCTGCTGCTCCTTGCGGGCGTCCTTTTCGTTGAGGTAGTCGTCGTAGTTGCCGGTGTATTTGTTGAGCGTGTTGCTGCGCAGCTCCAGGATGCCGGTGCAGAGGACGTTCAGGAATTCGCGGTCGTGGGAGATAAGGACAAGCCCGCCGGGATAGCGGGTGAGATAGTCCTGGAACCAGAGCAGCGCCTCGAGATCGAGATGATTGGTCGGCTCGTCGAGCAGCAAGAGGGCCGGTTCGCTGACCAGCAGGCGGGCGAGGTGGGCGCGCATGACCCAGCCGCCGGAAAAGGACTTGGCCTGCTTCTCGTGGTCCGCCTCGCGGAAGCCGAGGCCGGCGAGGATTTTCTTGGCCCGGGGCTCCAGGGTCCAGTCGATGTCGTAATCGTCGTCACTCTCCGGCATCAGCTTTTTGCCGCTGGTGGCGATGGAAAGGACGGTCTCCTCGCCCACGGGCGCGCTTTCCTGGGGCAGATAGCCAAAGTCCGCGCCGCGTTCCCACTCGATGGTGCCCTCGTCGGCCTGTTCCTCGCCGAGGATGAGGTTGAAGAGGGTGGACTTGCCCGCGCCGTTGGGGCCGACGAGGCCGAACCGGTCGGTGCGCGCGACGAAAAGCGACACCTGCGAGAACAATTCGCGGGTGCCGTAGGACTTGGAAACGTCGGCGAGGGTCAGCATGGGAACCGGCCAATGAGCCGGGTTGCCGCGCTGCCGTCAACAGCCAGTTTTCAGCCCCTAATTGGCGCGATTTTACAACGGAAAGAAGTGCTGCTGCTTCCAGCCGAGGAGCTTCTTGAGGCGGACGTTGGAGATCAGGGCCTGCCGTCCGGTGAGCGGGCGCTTGAAGTCCTTCACTCCGGGCAGGAAGCGCTTGATCAGCTTCGGCGTCGGGATGTTCGAAGAGGTGTCGTCGGCTGCGATAATCACCGGCTCGCAGCCCAGACCGCTCTTTTCGATGGCCAGGCGGCAGCCGAGGGCGAGGTCGCGCGAGTCAATGTAGGACCAGAGGATGCGCAGGCGGTCCTCGGGGTGGGCGAAGCGGGCCTTGATGACCGCGTAGTCCTCAGGACACACGACGTTGCCGATGCGAAAGGAAATGATCTGCGTGCCATCGCGCCGGTGGAACATGGCGGCCGTGACCTCATTGACGACCTTGGTCAGGCCATAGGTATCCTCGGGGAGCTGCGGGTGGGCCTCGTCGATCGGCAGGTAGTGTGGCGCGAAGAACTTGTCGGCAAAGCAGAGGCCGTAGGACGACTCGCTCGAGGCGATGACCGCCTTTTTGACGCCCAGCAGGCCGCAAGCCTCGAGGACGTTGTACGTAGTGAGGCTGTTGACGCGGAAGATCTCGTCGTTGGGATTCTCATGAGCCCGCGGGATCGCGGCCAGGTGGACGACGCCGTCGTAAGGCGTGCGGTTGCCGGAGCCGTGGGGGGAGAAGGCGGCGGCGACCTGGCCGAGTTGCGTGAGATCGGCGACAATCGTGCGGCACTGGGCGACGGCGGGCCGGCGGGAGTCGACGTTGATGACGTCATAGCCCGCTTCGACAAAATGTTTGACGATCCAGTGGCCGGCTTTGCCGCTGCCGCCGGTGACAATGACTCGCTTGGTGGGCATGAGAGGGAGGGGTTGACCGCAACCTGTCCACCGCGCCCGGATCCGCAACGAGATTGTCCGGTCCAGCCCGCGCCAACACTCGCGTGGGTGAGGTTGGCAAGAAACCACAGATACCCACCTGGGGAATGCCCCAGCCGGCCATCTGTAATTGAGGTGTTTTCCTGAAATCGCTTTGCCACGGTCGTGGATTGCACGAACTTGCTGGCATGCCCAACCGCCTCGCCGTCGAGAAATCACCCTACCTGCGCCAGCACGCCGGTAATCCCGTGGATTGGGCGCCGTGGGGCGAGGAGGCGCTGGCCCGGGCGCGGACGGAGCAGAAACCGATCTTTCTCAGTATCGGCTACTCCACCTGCCACTGGTGTCACGTCATGGCGCACGAGTCGTTTGAGGACGCGGAAGTCGCGGCGGAACTGAATCGCGATTTCATACCCGTGAAAGTGGACCGGGAAGAGCGGCCGGATCTTGACCGCGTCTACATGACCTACGTGCAGCAGACCACCGGGCACGGGGGCTGGCCGATGAGCGTGTGGCTGACGCCCGAGGGGAAACCCTTCTTTGGCGGCACGTATTTTCCCAAGGAGGACCGGCACGGCCGCCCGGGGTTTATCACGCTGCTCAAGACCATCGCGGCTCGCTGGCGCGAGCAGCGCGGGAAAATCGAACACGGGGCGGAGGAGATCGTGCAGTCCCTGCGGCGCTATGCGGCCGAAGGCGGGGCGCGGGAAGTCGCGAGCGAGCTCGCTCCCACAGTTCCGTTGCACGAGGCCGCGGGCGAGGCGTTCGAGAAAGGCTTCCAGTATTTCTACGAGGCGCACGATGCGCGGTGGGGTGGTTTCGGCGGCGCGCCGAAGTTTCCGCGCGCGTCGATCATAGACTTTCTGTTCCGTTCGGCTGCCCTGCAGGGCGTGAACACGGACCTGGGGCAGGAGGCGATCGGTCTGGCGGCCACGACGCTGCAGCGCATGGCCGAAGGCGGGGTGCACGACCCGATCGGTGGCGGTTTCCACCGTTACTCCGTGGACGAGCAGTGGCACGTGCCCCACTTCGAGAAAATGCTCTACGATCAGGCGCTGCTCGCCCGAAACTACCTGGAGGCACAACAGGCGACCAAACTACCGGTGTTCGGCTGGATGGCCCGGGACATCTTCGATTACGTGGCGCGGGACCTCACCAGTCCGCAGGGCGCTTTCTACTCCGCCGAGGACGCGGACAGCGCTGTAGGGCCGGCGCTTGTCGCCGGGCCTGAAGTCGGCCTGCCGGCAAGCGGCAGCCCTACAAAGAAGGAATCAGAGCACGCCGAGGGGGCGTTCTATGTGTGGACCCGGGAGGAACTGGGCGCGTTGTTGGGCGCGGAAACAGAGTTTTTCTGCGCGCATTTCGACGTTAAACCGGAGGGCAATGTCGCGCATGACCCGCACGGGGAGTTCGGCGGCAAGAACGTCTTGCGGCAATTGCGCTCGCTCGCGCGCACCGCCGGGCAATTCAAACTGGAGCTGCCGGTGGCCGAGGAGAAGCTGCTGGCCGGCCTGGAAAAATTGCGCCTGGCCCGTGCGCAGCGTCCCCGGCCGCACCTCGATGACAAAATCCTCACGGCCTGGAACGGCTTGATGGTCTCGGCCTTGGCCAAGGGCGCCCAGATATTGGGCGAAAAAACGCATCTCACCGCGGCCATCCGCGCCGCGGACTTCATCCAGCGTGAGCTTTACGACCCAAGGACCGGCACGCTTTACCGGAGCTGGCGCGAGGGCCGGAGTGACATTCTTGGTTTTGCCGAGGACTACGCCGGCCTCATCCAGGGTTTGCTGGATCTCTATGAGACGGGATTTGAGATTCGCTGGCTGCAGTGGGCGGAGCAGCTGCAGGCGAAAATGGATGAACTCTTCTGGGACGCCGGCCGCGGGGGTTACTTCAATTCCCGGGCGGACGATCCGACGGTGATCGTGCGGTTGAAGGAGGACTACGACGGCGCGGAGCCGGCGCCCAATTCGATAGCAGCGATGAACCTGATCCGGCTCGACTGGATGCTCGGCCTGCCCGGGGCGCGCGAGAAGGCATTGCAGACGATCGAGGCGTTGCGCCCGCAATGGACCCGTTTGCCGCAGGCGCTGCCGCAAATGCTCTGCGCCGTGGAACTCGCCCTGGCCGAGCCACGCACCGTTGTGCTGGCGGGTGATCCACACACAGCTGAATTCCAGGCATTGGAAGCGGTCTTGCATGAGCGGCTGGGTCCCCGCCGGGCCATCCTGTGCGCGGATGGCGGCGCGGGGCAGGCGTGGCTGGCGAAGCACCGTCCTTACCTGATGGAAATGAAGCCCGTCGTCGGCCGGGTGACGGCCTATGTGTGTGAAAATTTCACCTGCCAGGCGCCCGTGACTTCAATGGCCGACCTCCGAACGTTGCTGGCCCGGGGGCCGACCTAGAGTTCGCGCAGGGCGGCGGCGCGGGCGAGGGTCTCACAGCGGCGAAACTATGGAGTCAAGCCGACCGCTATCAGCAAACGCGGCAGGGGGGGGTGGATCAGCCGCCCCGCGCGTCAGCGGGACAGTCATTTGTCCTCGGCCACTTTGAACTCGGCGAGGCTTTCGGTCGTCGTTTGCAGGAGATCCTGGATGGATTCGACGATGGCCAGCATTTCCGGGTGTTGGGCTGCATAGGCGAGTAACCGGATTTTCCGTTCATCCAGTTTCGCCTGGCGCACGGCGTCCAGCAAATGTTGTGCGGCCTGACCCAGGCTCCGGCTATAAACAGCCAGTTTCTGGCGGGCCGGCCCCAAGGTGGCCGGATCGGCGAGATCGACTCCGCTCACTGATTCGAGCCAAAGCAGGGCAAGGCTGGCCATCTCGGGAGAATCGGAGGGATAACCCATTTTGGCCATTAAGCCGGCGATGGTCTTGAACTTCACCTGGCGCCCGCTTTCCACGTTCAAAATGGTGTTGCGATGGCAGCGCGCCAGTTTGGCCAAAGCCTCGTGGCTCAGGCCTTTTTGCTCCCGCAGCCGACGGAAAAGCTGGGCATATTGCATCGGGCAAGGTGCATGAAGCCGGGCCTGTGTTTTGTCAACGCAGCGCCGGGCAACAAGATGTGTGTTGACATAATATATGCGCACAAAATCCTTGGACTGCTCGATGGAAAAAAACCACCGCCAGGGCCGGACGGGGGCAGGAGAGCGTGCTTTGCAGCGTGCCCATGCCCGGCGACTGCTTTTGACCCTGGCCGGCATCTGCCGGCAATTGCACATGAAACAGGGGAATCCCGCCGTGCGAGCCGCCTACCGTGAAGTCGAAAAAGAACTGCGGCAGTCCGCCCGGCGAAAGTCATGAATCCGCAGATCACCGCACCGGTGGGCAGCCTCCGGCTCCGCCTCTTGGTAGTGGATGATACGGAGGTTGTCCGCAGCACGCTCGCCGAGTTGCTGACCCGGGAAGGTTATGAGGTGGAAACCGCAGCCAGCGCGGAGGAGGCGCTGCAACTGGCTCAACTAGTGCTTTGGGACGGGCTGGTGCTGGACTTCGACCTACCCGGCATGAACGGGGTGGAGCTGTATTCGCGGATTCTGCAAAATACCGGCCGGCGTCTGCCGGTTCTCTTCTTCACCGGCCGTCCCAATGAGGTGCTGAAACTGGGCCTCGGCGGCGTGCCGTGGGCCAGGCTCGTGCCGAAACCATGCAGCGGCCGGCAATTGCTGGCCGCGCTGGAACAGTGTCTGCAGGCGGGCGGTGAAGCGGCGCCGGCGGCTGGGGGCTGATCGTGGCGCTAGCGGCGCAACGCCGCCCGCACCAGCCGCCGGTCGCCGTCATTGGGCGCAGGAGTGATCCGCAACAGCGCGCACAGCAGATCGTAGACATGAATATTGGCCACCTCGGGGATCACGAGATGACGCCGGAAGGCCGGACCGTTGGCAATGAACAGGGCCCCCATGTTGGGGGTGGCGTTGTCCCAGCCGTGGTTGCCGCGGTTGTAAGTGGCCGCGCGGGCGGGCCAGCCCAGCTTTTGCTCCACGCACCACTGGTCGTCGGCCACGAGTATCACGGCGGAGATACGGTCGTTGTGATCGAAATGAAAACGCGCGGGCAGTTCGTCACGGGTGAAGATCTGCAGGTGGGATGGCGCCTTGGCGCGCATAGCGGCGGCAAGTTCGGGGGCGGTGCGGGTGCCGGGCTTGGGGCGCACGCCCGCGTAGGGGCCGGTTGCCTCGATTTCGATGGAG
The DNA here is from genome assembly GCA_031390295.1 of Oleiharenicola sp. Taxonomy (GTDB): domain Bacteria; phylum Verrucomicrobiota; class Verrucomicrobiia; order Opitutales; family Opitutaceae; genus Lacunisphaera. The sequence goes on along the minus strand of JANMTJ010000545.1, from coordinate 2,482 downwards.
TTAATCTCCACCAGGTCATCGAGGAAGATCACACGGTCCGGCGAGGTGGGGGACATGCCGTGGTCGGAGACGATGACCAGGTTGGCTTGTTCGCGCATCCCGAGCCGATCAAGTCCGGCGAGCAATCGGGCGATGGCGTCGTCCACCTCGGTGATGGCCGGCTGCACATCGGGAGAATCCGGACCGTGCTTGTGCCCGGCATGATCGACCGCGCTGAAATATAGGGTCACGAACCGCGGGCGCTCGGCCGGCGGCTTCTCCAGCCAGCGGAGCACGCCGTCCACGCGGTCCGTCGAAGGAATCCGGTCATTGAACGGCAGCCAGTACGAGGCGAGCAGGCCGTCGTGGGGCGCCTCCGAGCCGGGCCAGAAATAGCAGCCGCTGCGCACGCCCTGTTTCTCGGCGGTGATCCACACCGGTTCGCCACCCCACCAGCGCGGGTCGGCGTTGGATTCCGGCTTGCCCATGCCGAAGGTCTCGGCGGTTGCGGGATCGTAGAACCAGTTGCCCACGATGCCATGGCGCGCCGGGTAGAGGCCGGTGACGAGGGTGTAGTGATTGGGAAAAGTCTTGGTGGGATAGGCCGGGGTGAGGCGGCGCGCCTGCACCCCTTGGGCGGCGAGCTGGCGCAGGGTGGGGGCGGCATAGCGCTGCAGGTAATCCCAGCGGAATCCGTCGATCGAGATCAGGATCACCGGACCGGCGGGGGCGCGATTGGCCTGGGCGGTGCATGACGACAGGGTCAGGCTGACGAGGAGGAGAAGAACGGCGGAAAGACGGTGCATCAGGACGGCTGCAAACTAGGGTTTGTCTGCCACCCCGCAACCCGCATTGTCGCGATATGAACGAGGCCGAAAGACTGACGTTGCTCGAAGAACGCTACGCCCACCTGCAGCGCCATGTGGTCCAGCAGGACAAGGCCATGCTCAAGCTCAGCGAGGAATTGGCGAAGCTGCGCCAGGAAACCGCCCTGCTGCGCGCCCGCGAGAACGGCGAGTCACCCGGCGGGGAAGCCCCGGACGAACGCCCGCCGCACTACTAGAACAGGGCGGTGAGCTCGACGTGCTTGCCGGGCTCGAGGAAAATCTCGCCCGAGAGGGCGGCGGTCTCGTCGTTCTTATAAAGTTTGCAGGCGACAGGCATCGTCACGTCGTTCGAGGCCCAGCCCCATTTGCCAATGGAGACGAATTGCATCGGCACACCCTTGTCCCAGCTGAGGCCCGGGCCATCCCCGCGGATGAACAGTTTGTTGCCGATGCCGATGTAGGCCGTGACGAGCAGCCGGGTGGCGCCGTCGGAAGAGGACGAGAATTCGGCCGGGGCCGGCGGTTCAGATTCTGCGCTGGAGGCAGCGGCGGACTCGTCGGCGCCGTTGCTATTTTCCGCGGCGGCGGTCTCGGCGGACATGGCGGCGAGGGTGTCCTCCGGCTTGGGCTTGCGCGGGGCGCGGGGTTTCTTCGGCTTGGATTCCTCCCCGGCGGTCTCGGCGGTTTCGCTGAGGGTGACGGACTCGATGACCGGGGAGGCGGCCGGTTCAGCCTTGGACTCCTCGCTCGCCACGCTGGGAGCGGGGCGAGAGAAAGCGACTGGAGCCGGGGCGCTGGCCGCCGTACTAAGCGCGGCGATGCGGGAATCGAGCTGGACCAGCGTGGCTTGCAGCTGGTCGTGAAGCTTGGCGGAGGCGTCTTGCGCCGAGGTGAGCTGTTTGCGCGAAGCGGTTTCAAGTCCCGCCCATTCGGCGGCGGCCTTGGCGATCTTGTCGGCCACGGCCTTGAGGTTGTCGGTGTTGGCGGCGCGGAGCTCGTCCAGCTCGCGCTCCAGGGCCTCGCGCTCGTCGGATTCCTTGGTGGCGAGGGCCTCGTTGAATTCGGCGAGTTTTTCCTGCATGCGGTAAGGCAGGTTTTCGGCGGCGTGGGCGGTCTTGTGCACGGCTTCCTCGACCGCCTTGATCTGGGCGGCGGCCCGGGCGAGGCTTTCCCCGGCGGCGTGGAGTCGCTGCACCTGGTCGGTCACGCGCCGCCGCTCCTCTTGGACGTAGTCGCGATTCTCGGCGATGAATTCGATCACCAAGGGGGTGAGCCCGACGATGGCGGCGATGAGCGCCAACGCGACGGCGGTGACAAACGGGAGCGGGGCGTAGGGATTCTTGGCGAAGTAGACGATGCTGATGGCAGTGGCCAGGAGGCCGGCATCGACTGCTAAAAAGATCAACTTGTTCAGGCGGGGGGCGGGGTCGAGATTCATGGGGATTCGCGCGCACGCTGTTTTTCGTCGGATAAGCCGGGTTTCTCAAGGCTAAACCGGACGTCAGCGGGTGCTTGCGCGGGGGGCGGGCCGACATTTGAAACCGCTTGAGTTAACCGGCCGACCGCGCACACTCCGGGCACAGCCGATGAATTTTTCCCACTTTGTGCGGATTGATCGGGAGCGCCGCGGACTTGAGCGGCACTATGTGGTGCATACGCTGGACCCCAAGTTCACC
>JANMTJ010000514.1:0-5117 GCA_031390295.1 Oleiharenicola sp. | reverse complement strand
CCCCAAATTACCACCGGCAATCCTCCTGGTCCTGGCCCTGTTCCCACCAAACCGTGATCGTCATGAAAAACAACAACCGCGCTTTCACCCTGCTGGAGATCATCGTCATGGTCGGCATCCTCGCCCTGCTCGCCACCTTGCTGATCACCAAGACCGAGGGGATTTTCGGCAACAGCCAGCAAACCATCGCCCGCATCTTTGTGCGTGATTCCCTCAAGACCGCGCTCGAGCGTTACCGCATGGACCTGGGCAGTTATCCGACCACGGCGGAGGGGCTGGTGGTCATGATGACCGCTCCGGCCAATGCGGCGGGCAACTGGCGCGGCCCGTATGTCGAAACTCCCGGGGGCAAACCGCCGCTCGATCCTTGGGGCGAACCCTATCAATACCGCAGCCCGGGTACGCAGAACAAGACCGGCTACGACCTGTTTTCCAAGGGTCCGGATAAAACGGAAGCCACCGCGGATGACATTGGCAACTGGTGACACCGGAAGTCAGACCGCCCTTGAACGGTCGTGTTGAAATCCGACCGGGCTGGCAGGCCTTCACCCTGCTGGAGGTGCTGCTGGCCATCGCCCTGCTGGGGCTGCTGGCGTCGTTGTTTATCACGGGCGGCAGCGATCTGTTCCGCGTCCGCGAGCGCACCGCGGCGGATGTCTTCTGGCAGGCGGTTCAGGCCGCGCGCCTGCAGGCCGTGCAGGAGGACGGCACGGTCCAGCTTCGCTTCGATGAAAAAGAGCACCAGGTGATCTGGAGCTCGGCTGGCACAACCCATGAACTTGACTGGCCGGGAAAGAATCTGGAGTTCCTGCCCGTGGAGCAGAACGACACCATTTTGCTGGGCGGGCAGCTCGCCGGCACAGGCCGGCTGGCGGTGGTGCGATTCCACGCGGACGGCGGGGTGGATCGGTTCCGGGCCCAACTGACCGACTCGGCCGGTCAAGTCACCCGGCTGGAGCTGGATCCCTGGACGTGTGCGCCTGTTCTGCGCCAAGCGCCTTGAACGCATGACCGCCGTTTCCCCAAAGCCGTCGCGCGGTTTCACCCTCATAGAGGTGCTGGTGAGTCTGGCCATCTTTGCCATGGCCGCGGTCGTGCTCTCCGTGGCCTACCTGAATATCATCGGCGGCTACCGCGCCATGGGCAGCCGGCATCAGGCCGAGGAGGATTGGAAGTGGCTGCGGTCGGTGGTGCTGGCCGAGTCCGAACGGAAGATCATCGAGCAGGGTGGAAGCCTGCCCATCGCCGAGGGCCGCCAGGTCGTCTGGTCGGCTACCATCGAGCCGGCCGGAGTGGCGGATCTTTTTCAACTCACCATTGAGGCGGAAGCAAAGGGCTCGGGCAGTCTGGATGCATGGAAACGCCGCGAATCCTTTCACTTATTGCGTCCGGCCTGGTCCGATCCGGCGGAGCGGGAGGGTTTGCGCGACAAGACACGACAGCGCGTCGAACGGGAGGAGGGCACATGAGGTGTTTTCAAAATGTCTTGGCGGCGCGCGGTCCGCTTCGTGGACCTCCTCGCAATGAGATTTTGAAAACGCGGCGCCTGCGTCTGGCCCGCGGGTTCACGCTGATTGAGCTGCTGCTGGCGCTGGCGCTGTTGACCATGCTGGTAACCGCACTGCTCACCTTTGTTTTCTCGATGGGGGAAATCTGGGGGCGGGGCGGGGACAAGCGCCTTTTCGAGCAGCACGTCAACGCCGTGACCCGGCACGTCGAGTCACTCCTGCGACACGCGGCCTGGCCGCGGGGTGGCATGGGAATCAACGAGCCGTTCACCGTGAGTGAGGTGCGGACGACGGCCGGACCCAAGGCGGATCTGCTGGGCTTCGAGCTGCTCGATGGCGACCGATTGATGGAATGGCCGGAGAATCCCTTGCCGGAGGTCAGCTGCCACCTGGCTCAGGAAAATAATCGCGGCCTCGTGCTCTACTGGCAGTCACTCCTCGAGGCGGATGTCGCGCAGAAACCGCCGCGGTCCGTCCTGGTCTCGCCCCTCGTGACGAAACTGGCCTACGCCTACTATGACGCGGCCGGCCATTCCTGGCGGACCGAACCGCAACCGCGCAAGAACAACGCCGGCGAATGGCTGCTGCCCGACCGGCTGGTCCTCTCGTTCAAGCACGGGCAATTTGAGGCCAGCCGGGAATTGTCCCTCCCGGTTGGCGGTGGAGGCCTGCCTGTATTCTGATGACATCCCGGAATTCCAGGAAAATATTTCCCTCCCTGCTCCGCGATCCCCGGCGCGGCTCGGTGGTGATATTCGTCCTTGGCATCATCCTGCTGGCGGCGTTTCTGATCACCCGGCTCATGGACCGGGCCGCCGTGGATCTGGCGGCGGAAAGCAAAGTCACCAAGCGCGCCGACATGCGGCAGGAGGCGCTCTCCGCCTTGGAGGCCAGCCTCGCCGTGCTCGCCGATGAGTCCGCGGTGCGCTCCGGGCTGCACGATGCCTCGGAGGGGTGGGATCATCCGCTCACCTTGCTGGACTATCAGCCGTCGGCGGGCTATACGGTGGAGTCTGTGGTCGAGGACGAATCAGGCAAATTGTCGCTGCCTGGCGCGGACGAGGCAGCCCTGAGCGAGTATCTTGACGCGATTGGCTGCCCGGCCACCGCGCAAGATGAGTTGGTTGATGCACTCTTCGTCTGGACCAAACCCGACTACTTGTCCGTGGAGGGGAATACGGACGGCGGCACTTTCGCCAGTGCCGCGCTGCCGTACGCGGCACCCCAGCGGGCGATGCGGTCCTTTGCGGAATTGCGGGCCATCCCGGCGGCCCGGGAATTGTTTTTCGACGAACACGGTGAATGGAACGAACTCGGCCGCCGCTTCCGGTCGGGCGCCTCGTTGTTCGCCTTCAGCGCCAGCAACGTCAACTCGGCCCGTTCCGAGGTGCTGCTGGCGCGGGGTTTGGACGCGGCGCGAGTCGCCGCCATTACGCAGGCCCGGGAGGACAAAAATTCCCGCACCTCCTTTTTTCGTTCTGCCGCTGAGCTGGCTGGCGCGTGGGGCAGGGACGCCACGCCGCCTGGGCTGGGCACGGAGGCGCTTTGTCTGCAGGTCGTCGTCACGGTGAAGTTTGGCGCCCGCGACTACCGGCTGGAGGCGTGGGTCCAGCCCGCGGGTGCGGGTACGTCCGCCACCGGCCGGCGGCAGACCAGGGAGGGCGATGCAGCCCAGCCTCCGGTTTCGGTCAGAAACAATCCGCGTAAAAGTATGGACTACCCCTTCCAGATTCTGGAGCTTCGGGAGAACGACGGCACCTGAATAACCCATGCCCGCACCCCACAGTCCCACGTCGGAGACCCCGGCACGTCCGGCGGGCATCGTGCTGCTTCCCGCGCACAAATTTTTTGTCCGCCGCATTCCGCTGGTTGCCGGGCAGGACGCGGTGGCGCAGATCGAGCTGGCGCTTGAGACCATCGGCCCCTTCGTCCCCGGTCAGCTTTATTACGGCTATTGTCCGTCGCGGGATGGAGCCCAGGCCCTGGTGTTCGCCGCCTACCGGAAAAACTTTTCCGCCGGCGAAACGGCCGCCTGGGCCGCGGCGTCCGCCGTCCTGCCGGAGTTTGCCGTCTGGCTCGGCCAGCCGGCACCGGTTCCGGCCGGGGTCTGGTTGCACGAACACCACGACACGGTGAGCGCCATCGTTTGGGACGGCGCAAACGAATTGCCCGCGGGTTTGCTTTCGCGCGAAGTCACCCCGGGATCGATCGAGACCGTGCGCCGCGAATTATTACAGGAGGTGCGCAACCGGCTGGGCGGCACAACGGAGGCAGCCCGGACATTTTCAGGCTCCGTTACGGCCGGGTCGCTGGGCAAGGAGGGACTTGGACTGAACGTCGGGTCGCAGTCCGTTGTACTGGCACCGGGGCAGCTCCGGACCATGGACGTGCGCGACCGGGCCGTGCTGGCCAGCCAGCTCGGCCGGCAAAAGCGGGATCGTGTGCTCTGGCTTGCCTTTGCGGCGGTGGTGGCCGGCTTGGCGGCCTGCGTCGCGGTTGAAGCTGGTCTGCAAGTCTCGGGCTGGCTCAACGCCCGGCAAAGACGCAAACTGGAGGCCAACACCCCGGCCGTCCAGCAGATCGAACAGGCCAATCAACTGGCCCTGCGGATGGAAAATCTGGCCGGCCAGAGTCTGCGGCCGTTTGAAATGCTGTCCGTGTTGAATGGCGCCCGGCCCGCCTCGCTGGAATTCGTGCGCGCCACGACCGGCGGTCCGCACCAGATGGAGGTCGAGGCGCAGTCCGGCAACGCCGCCGATCCGCAGGACTATGAAAAAGCGCTCGGTCGCGCCACGGGCATCGAGAAGGTCGAGCTGCGGGATATCCGCACCAGCGGCGGCAAGACCACCTTTCTGGTCGCCGTGACCTTCAAGCCCGGGTTTGCGGGGCAGGGAGGTGTGCGGTGAAAAACTTCTACAACTCCAAGTTGTTGCGGGAACGGGTGCTCATGCTGGTTTTCCTAGGCATCGGGGTTGTCTGGTGGGGCACGGCGCTGGCCGGACGCACCCGCCAGAATGTTCAGGCCTGGAAGTCCGTGGCCGAGGACGGCAAAATCCAGCAGATGTGGCTGGGGCGGGGCGGATCGATCGGCGAGCGCACCGCCCAGGTGGCGAAGCAGCTCGATGCCGCCCGTACGATGAATGCCGCCCAGGCCTACGCCGAGGTGAGTCGTATCGCGCAGGGCCTGCCGCTGGAGATGGGCGCACAGCGCACGGATCGCACCGACAGTTTCGCCCTGCACAGCCTGCAGGTAACATTTCGCCGGACCGACATGGCCGCGCTGCTCAGATTCTACGAGGGCATTGCCTCCCGCGCACCCTATCTTGGCATCGACCAGTGCACGATTTCAGTCGATCGCTCAACCCCCGGCCAGCTCAACGCCGTCTTCCGCATCTATTCGGTGGAGGCGATCAGGCTGCCAAAGAGCTAGCTCAGGGTGCTTGGTGCAGCAGCAGCCTGAAATCAGGTGGATAATTCCACGGTGCTGCAGAACGATTTTTATTAGGGTGCGGTCGTTTTGCGCTGCCCATCGATCGCTGCCTTAATCCTGGTTTCGGGTTTGCTCGCTTTTGGAGCAACTGCGCTTGTTGCACAAACTGCGCAGGTGCG
>JANMTJ010000420.1:0-21865 GCA_031390295.1 Oleiharenicola sp. | reverse complement strand
CGGTCATGGCTGGCGCGGTGGTTACTTGATGCTTGGCTGTCTCCAGCTGGCTCTGGCTGTCCTCTTTCTTTTCAGCTTGAAGCTGTGGGCGTCGGTATCCGGGTCATCACCGGCCCAAAGTCATGACGGCGCAGCCGACAGAATTCCCACCCTGGGTGCCAATTCCTTCGCGGGGTGGCTGTCGCCGGTGATCTTCGCGCTCTACGTGGCAGTTGAGACGACGATCGGGCTTTGGGCCGGCACGGTGCTGGTCGTCCGGCGGGCCTTCGCACCAGAAACCGCCGCGATGTGCATTGCCGGCTTCTATGGCTCCCTCACGGCCGGGCGCATTCTTGTGGGATTCGTGGTCGAACACTGGGGCAACCGCCCGGTCGTGACGGGAGGATCGCTGCTGGCGCTAGTGGGCCTCGTGGCCTTTGCCTTCGCGACGGTCGTCCCGGCGGCGGCCGGGGCTCTGGTGCTGATCGGGCTGGGGCTGGCTCCCATCTACCCAGCGCTCATGCACGAGGTGCCGCGGCGATTCGCGCCGGCGGCGGTGCAAACCGTGATCGGACGCCAGTCGGGCGGGGCGAGTTTCGGGGCGGGCTTCCTGCCGGCGCTGGCCGGCTGGGTGGCGCAGGAATCTCTGGCGACGGTGCCGTGGCTGGTCATCGGAGTGCTGCTGATCATGATGGGCTGCATCCGCCAGCTGAACCGCATCACCTGACCGGATCAGGCCTGTGGTCCTGGAGCGATTATCTGCGGTCCCGGGCCCTTCCGGCCGAGGGCATCACCCGGATTCCTGAGCGGGCAGGTCTGCAGCGAGAGGCAGCCGCACCCGATGCAGTCGCTGAGCTGGTCGCGCAGCTGGGTGAGTTGGGTGATGCGCTGGTCGAGGTCGGAACGCCAGCGGGCCGACAGCTTGCGCCAGTCGCTTTCCGTGGGCGTGCGCCCCTTCGGCAGCGCGTCGAGCGCGGCCCTGATGGCCGCGAGGGGAATGCCGAGCCGTTGGGCGACCTTGATCAGCGAGACCCGACGCAGGGCCTCGCGGGGATAGCGCCGTTGGTTGGTGCTGTTGCGCCAGCTGTAGAGCAGACCCTTGGTTTCGTAGAAGTGGATGGCAGAGATGGCGACGCCGCTGCGCTGGGCGACCCCGCCGACGCTCAGTTCTCGGGCGCATTCCGGGCATGGAGATTTTTTCATGGGGATACTTGACCTCAAGTTAGGTTGAGGGGGTACCTTGGCGCACTTCATTCAACATTCAATCCCATGATTCTGATTGTTTCCACCAGCCTCAACCCGACCAGCAACAGCCGCCTCCTGGCCCAGGAGGCAGGGCGCCTCCTCGCCGCCGAAGGAGCGGACAGCCAGTTCCTCGACCTGCGGGACCATCCGCTCCCGCTCTGTGATGGCCATGTCGCTTACGGGCACCCCAATGTAGACAGGGTCAGGGATCTCATCGCGTCAGCGGAAGCCGTGATCATCGCCACCCCCATCTACAACTACGACGGCAATGCGGCGCTCAAGAATCTCATCGAGCTGACCGGGCGCGCGTGGGAGAACAAGACTGTCGCCTTCCTTTGCGCCGCCGGGGGCAAATCGAGCTACATGTCCGTCATGGCGCTGGCCAACAGCCTGATGCTCGACTTCCGCTGCCTGATCGTCCCGCGTTTCGTCTATGCCACGGAAGATGACTTCACTGACCGCCGGATCACCAACGAGGAGCAGCTCCGTCGCCTGGCGCAGCTGGTCAAGTCCACGGTGCGATTGGCGGCACTGCCGCCAGCGGCGTGAACCGGCGGGGGGCTCAGGCCTTCTTGACGAAGCAGGCCTTGAGGGCGAAGGGGGTGCCGTCGATCTTGCAGGCGATCTCGTGATCGCCGTCCTGCAGGCGGATGTTCCTGGCCTTGGTGCCCGCCTTGAGCACCTGGGAGCCGCTGCCCAGCTTCAGGTCCTTGATGAGAGCCACGGTGTCGCCCTCGGCCAGCGGCGTGCCGTGGGCATCCTTGACGACCCGCGCCGCCTCGGGGGCGACCTCCTTGGGCCATTCATGACCGCAGGTGGCGCACTCCCAATGGTCGGGATGGCTGAGAACATCTTCGAGGGTACAGGCCGGGCAGACGGGATGGGACATGATGAGGAGAGCGATAGGCGATAGGCTTTAAGGGGTGAGCTCCAAGCTTAAATCACCTTGTGGCGGATGGCTTATGGCATTTTCCGCTGTGCGGAGAGATGATCCGAGGAATCTGAACTTTTCCTGTGACAGCTCCCCGCGGAAATTGTCCTATGGGCATATGGCAACCATAGATTCCGCTGAAATTCCCCGGCCGAAGCGCTTCTCGTTGATCCGCTCGTTCGTTGTCGCGGATTTTCTCACGCTGGGCAACGGCTTTTGCGGCACCGGCTCGGTGTTGGCTTCGATGCAATTCCTCGTGACCGGCGAAGGTCGCTGGCTCGTCACCGCCATGATCTTGCTGCCCATTGCCCTCCTCTTCGACTTTGCGGATGGACGGGTAGCGCGGTGGCGTCACCGGTCGTCCGCGCTCGGCGCCGATCTCGATTCGCTGGCCGACATCATTTCGTTCGGCCTGGCCCCCGCGGCGTTGGGTTTTGCCGTGGGGCTGCGGGGCACGCTCGACGTGGCAATCCTGCTCTATTTCGTAGCCTGCGGCATCAGCCGCCTGGCCCGGTTTAACGCGACGGCGGATGCGCTGGCGGACGAAAGCGGCAAGGTTAAATATTTCGAGGGCACGCCCATTCCCACAAGTGTTTTGATCGTGGGGCTGCTGGCGGTCCTTTATGCGACCGACCGCATTGGCCTCGACCTCTGGCTTGGGCGCTGGTCGATCGGCGGCCTCGGGCTGCACCCGCTGGCCTTGATTTATCTGATCAGCGGCAGCCTCATGATCAGCACCATCCGCGTGCCGAAGATTTGACCATAATCCGCAACTCAATCCTGATATCCCATGCCGAAAATCACTCCCTTCTTCTGGTTCAAAAACGACGCCGAAAAGGCCGCCCGCTTCTACACGTCCGTGTTCAAGAATTCAAAGATCCTGTCCATCGCCCGCTATCCCCAGGGCTCGCCCGGAAAACCCGGCTCGGTGATGACGGTGAATTTCCGGATCGAGGGTCAGGAATTCACCGCGCTCAACGGCGGCTCCATCCCCGGCTTCAAGATCAACCCCGGCATCTCCTTCGTCGTGCATTGCCGGACACAACGGGAGGTCGATTATTACTGGCGGCGGCTCGCCGCCGGCGGAAAGAAGGTCCAGTGTGGCTGGCTCGAGGATAAATTCGGCGTTTCCTGGCAGGTGGCGCCTGACGTGCTGCTGAAACTCTGGACCACCAAGGACCGGGCCAAGGCGGAGCGCGTGATGAAAGCCATGGTCAAGATGGTGAAGCTCGACATCAAGAAACTGGAGCAAGCCGCCAGGGCGGATTGAACCAGGCGGGAGGCGATTCGCATTGAGTCGCGGCCCGGGCGGGCAACGCTCCCGGCCTCCATGAAAAAGACCTTTCCCCTCCAAGCCGCCGGCAAGGACGATGCCCGCGTGCGCGACAAGATCCGGCACGAGGTGAACAAATATGTGCGCCGCTCGCGACGGAAGGAACTGCCCGAGGGATTCGCCCAGTGGGAATTTGCCTGCAAGGTCGGGGCGGGCGAGGCCGCCGCGGAGCCCCGCGCGCTCAAGGAAGTCGGCGGCGCCATCGACACCGTGGCGGAGACGGGCGCGAAAGAGGTCTATATCGAGATCACGGCCGTGCCCGGCCAGCGGATGAACCCGGTGGCCGGGCAAGCCAAGTCCGTGGGCAGCTCGCCTCCGTTATGATCAAGGGTCTCGTCGCAGTCCTGCTGCTGCTGCTGACCGGCTGCGTCTCAACCCATCGTAATCCGGGAATACGGACGCGCGCCTACCTTTACGACGCCTATCACGCCCGGGAGAACAGCCAGAATGCCGAGGCCTTGGCGGCCATCAAGCGCGCCTTGGCCGCGGCGAAGTGCGAGAATGTCCCCGGTCACGTTCTCGTCGAGGTCTATGATGACGCCGGATTGTATTTCCACCTCGCCGGGCTGCATCAGGATTCGGTGCTGCACCAATCCGTGGCGGTGCTGCTGTCCCGCAAGCTCGAGGTGTCGAAGCGGATGAAGGATTTCTATCTGGCCAACCTGGGCACCGCGCTCGCCGCAGCCAATCAGGGCATGCCGCTGGACGAGCACGCCACGGACTCAGAGCGGCTGCTGGCTATTCCCGGAGTGCGGGAAAATCCGCATATCCGGCAATACTACGGACGGTGAGGGCCCGCAGCTGATTGGATCCGCATTTATTGCCGGGCGGCCAGCAAGGCGGCAAGGGCCGCCTCGTCGACCTCGCCCTGCACGGCGTGCAGGTGATGGAGCACGCCCATCCGGTCCTCCGCGTTGGCCGAAGAGATTTCCAGCATCCAGTCCTCGGTCTTGGGGGCGGCGACGATGACTTCGTCGGACCACTTGATCACCTCGGCGGCGGTGACGAAGCCCTGGGTGATGCCGCGGATATAGAATTCAGCGAGCGTGCGATGATTGGGAGTGGATGACATGTTAAGGTGTTTTGGCGGCGGGAGCAGCTGGGGCGGCAGACGCTGCGGGAGGCGGATTCCAGACGGCACTGCGTTTGACCCGGTTCAGGTTGGCGGCGACATCCTTGGCGGCCTGGGTTTCGACGCCCGGTTTGTTGAGGAAGCCGAGTTCGCGGAACCAGTCGAGGAAGCGGGCGGACCAGGTGCCGTAGTTGAGACCGCCCATGTTGCTGAGCGCGCCGGTCGCGGGCGGCTCGTCGGGACCGACCTTGTCACCGGGATGATGGCCACGGGCGTAGATGTGCATCTCGACGTTGGGCACGCTGTCGTTCAGCAAGGCGGTGAAGTACTCGTTGGCCCAGACCGCATGGATCCAGTCGCCCCAGCCGGCGCTGGTGATGAAGGCGGGGGGCATGGCCCGCGGGATGGCCGGCGTGCCGCCGCGGGCGAAGAAGGACGGGCCGGGATAGATGCTGCCCACGAAATCGGGCCGCGATGACACCTTCGCAAGCGGGTTGTCCGGGGTGTCGTTCTTCCGGTCAAACTCCTCCCAGACCAGCGAGGCGTTGGCCGCCAGCTCGGCCCCGGCGGAGAAGCCATGATGCCGATCTTAGTGGGGTCCAGTTTCCACTCCTTGGCGTACGCGCGCACCAGTTTGAGGGCCTGCAGGGCGTCGTTCACCCCGTCGGTCCGGGGCTCGTAGCCGTCGCTGCGGAGGCGATTGCGCAGGATGATCGTGCTGACGCCGTGATTGGCGAAGAACGACACAAAGGGGGAGGCTTCGCCGACGTTCAGCGTGCGGTGTCCGCCCCCGCCCGCGAGGATGATGGCCGCTCCGGTGTTCAGCTGGCCATTGCCGGGGTGAAACTCGATCGAGGGATTGTGGATGTGCGTGACGGCTCCGACCTGCCCGGGACCCCACATGCCGTAAACCTCGGGCTCGCGGATATTCTCCGGCTTGAGATAAGGCGAATTGGAGGGAAAGAGCGGGATCACCACGCCGCCCGGCAGTATGCTCTGCGGGGCGTAGGGCGCGTCGGTCTTCGGACCGGGCGCCGGTACGCTTTGGGGTGCGGGCAGGGGAGCCAGCGCAGCCTCAGCGGCGGAAAGGGGATTAACGAGTGACAGGATGCCGGCCAGGGCCAGGCCGCGGATCAGGGTGATGGATGAGCTCATGGGGTGGGGCGAAGCCGGGACGTTGGCGACCGGGAAGGATTACGTCGATGATCATGTGCCAGCCCGGGGCATTAGGCAAAAATTTGGTGCGGTCCATTGTGAGCCTTAATTGCCGCGGGACTTTCCGGAGTGACGGGGTTTAGCCTGTAACATCCCGATGAAACCCCTCCTTGCTTCATTCGCCTTCGCCCTCATGGCCGGCTTCATGGCGGCCGCGGAAGTTTTCCCGCCGCACACCATTCCCAACTCCCAGCTCCGGGTGCTGCCGGTCAATGCCGCCGGCCGCCATTATCAGCTGCACATTGCCGTGCCCGGCAATTACGCCAAGGACACCGGCAAGCGCTACCCGGTCGTCTATGTCACCGACGCCTACTGGGATTTCGTGAAAATCGAGGCCATCCGCGGCGGGCTCGTCTACGACAAGGTGGTGCCCGAGTTCATCGTGGTCGGACTCGGCTATGCGGGCGATAACCTCGACTACGGCGACCTGCGTCGCTGGGAACTCTCGCCGGTGCCGTTCGGCGCCGGGGCTTCCGGCCATGCGGCTGATTTCCTGAATACGATCGCGACGGAGATCATTCCGCTGGTTGAGCGGGAGTATCGCGTTGATTCCTCGTACCGGGTGCTGGCCGGTGCCTCGCTCGGGGGGCTGTTCACCCTTTACTCGATGTACACGAGGCCGGAGCTGTTTCAGGCCTACATTGCCGCCACGCCGGCCGTGGTCCTCGGCAATGACTGGCTCCTCGGCTACGCGGAGGCCTTCGTCAAGTCGGGCCGGCCGTTGCCGGCGCGGCTGTATGTCACCGGCGGCGGGAACGAGTCCCCGGGGTTTCTCGCCGGCATCAAGCGCTTCAACGACCGGCTGACCGAGCGCCAGCCCGCCGGGCTGGCCTACGACTTCCGCATCATCGACGGCGAGCGCCATGCCGGCATGCAATTTGAATCCTACGTCCGCGGCCTGCGTTTCGCCTTCGCGCCGCGCGCCCCTGAATCGGGCGTATCCGGTTTCCCCTGAGCGTTCCTTTGGGGGCCGCCCGGCGGAACCGGCTGCTGATCGTCAATCGGCAGTGCCGATCAGGACTTCGGCCGCCGGCCCGCGCCCCAGATCAGCCAGCCGGCCAGGGCCACGAGAAGCACCAGCCACCAGAGGTAGCGCGCTTCACGGGCCGCGCCCTCGGCAAAGCGCAGGGCCGGCGGGTAGAGCAGCATGAGCGCCACCCCGGTGATCAGCAGCACCAGCAACTGCAGGCCGGCTCGGGTACGGGGGGTCATGGGGCCTTGGCTGGCACCGGTCTGGCCGGCGCGGCACGGCGGATGAGATCCTCGAGCGAGAGCAGGATGTTGCCGGAACCGCCGCTGCCCCCGACCACCAGAGGTGAACGACCGTTCCAGTTTTGCAGGATCTGCAGCTTGATGAAGTCGGGATTGGCCCGGAGGGCGGTGCCGCGGACCTGGATGGCCTCGGCCTCGCCCTTGGCGCGGATGATGGCGGTGTCGGCTTCGATCTTGGCCTTGAGCTGGGTGAACTTGGCTTTCTCCGCCTCCTGCTCCTGCACCATCTTCATCTCGATCGCCGACTCGAGTTCAGGCGAGAGCGCCAGGTTGAAGATCACCAGGTCGGCGACCTCGAGGAAATCGGCCCCGATCTTGCGGCGCGCCAGCTCCAGGGCCCGGGTCTTGATCTCCTCGCGTTGCTTGACGATCTGCTCGGCGCTCTGGGTCGCGGCCACCTCCTTCAGCGCCTCCTGCACGCGCGGGGCGATCAGGTTGTCGAACGGTTCGCCGGCATATTCCTGGAAGATCTTCACGACCGAGTGTTCCGGGACCCGGTAGAGGACATGCACCTCCATCTTCACCTGCTGGAGGTCCGAGGAGTAGCATTCCGCGGGCATCGGGCGGGTCTGCTGCCGCACCGAGATGGGTATGATCTGGGTGATGAACGGCTGCTTGAAGCCGAAGCCCTCCGGCTTGAAGTCCAGGTCCACCTTGCCGAGCGTCACCGCGATGCCGCGGGTGCCGGGCTGCACCACATAGGAGGCCGAGGAAGCCAGGATGACGGCGGCAAAGATCAGGATGAGCACGCCGATCAGGCGCTTGAGGGCAAGGGAGTCGGCCTGGCCGTCCCGGGAACCGTCGAATTCGCGCGGGCTCATGGTTTGTCCTCCTGCTTGGCGGTCGGGGTTGAGCCGGTCGTGAAATCACCGAGTGGCAGCATCATGTTGGCGCCCGTGGCGCCGGGGCCGACCACCAGCGGGGTCACGCCGTCCCAGTGCTCGATGATCTGCAACTCCAGCACACTGGGGTTCTCGCGGAGCGCCTTGCCCCGCAGGATGATGGATTCGGCCTCGCCCGTGGCCTTGATCACCACCGTGCTGGCCTCGGTCTGGGCCTGCTGCTGGGCGAAGCGTGAGCGGGCCGCCTCCTGCTCCTGCACCATCTTGGCCTCGATCGCGTTCTCCAGCGCGCGGGTGAGGCTGATGTCCTCGAGCACGATGTCCTCGATCACGAGCACATCGCCGATTTTCCTGCGGGCGCTTTCGAGCGCCTGGCTTTTGACCTCCTCGCGCTTCTGCACGATCAGCTCGGCGGAGCGCCGGGCGGTGATCTCGTTGAGGGCCTCGGCCACGCGCGGCTTGACGAGTGATTCAAAGGGCGTCCCCCAGTAATCGCGGAAGACGTTCACGACCGAGCTTTCCGGCACGCGGTAGAGCACGCGCACGTCGATCTTCACCTGCTGGAGATCCGAGGAATAGCAGTCGGCGACCATCGTGGCCGTTTGCTGGCGGATCAACTGCGGGACGATGGCCGTGACAAAGGGCAGCTTGAAGCCGAAGCCCTCGGGCTTGAAGGCGGGTGAGACGCGGCCGAGCATGACCTCGACGCCGCGGTGGCCGGGTTCAACCACATAGGTGGCGGAGGAACCGGCGATGATCACGATGAAGATCACCAGGGCGCCGGCGATGAGTCCGGCAATGCTTTTGGGGGTCATGGGGTGGGTTGGCTGATCGGCTGGGCCCGGTGCAGGCCGCGGAATGCGACCCTGGGTCCCTTGGCCGGCGATATGCCGAATGGGCAAGGGTAGAGCCAACTTCAGTTCACGGTGTTTTCAAGCCTAGCTTTCGCACAAGAGGTCGTTTGCCATGCAACGCGCCGGATGCGGAACCCGGTTCCGGGCTGTTTTTCTGCGGTTTCAATTCAACCGCCGATTGCTAAGGTGCGGGCATGATTCCAAGCCGCCTTTGCCTCGCCCTGCTTTGCCTCGCCGTTACCGCCCAAGCCCGGGAGTCATACACCCTCGGCATGATCGCCAAGTCCCAGGGCAACCAGTTTTTTGAGGCGGCGCATTCCGGCGCGAAGGCGGCCGCCCGCGAACTGGGGGCCCAATACGGCATCACCATCAAAATCGACTGGCGCACGCCCAACGAGGAGGACGCGCAGAAGCAGGCCGAGTATGTCGAGCAACTCGTTCTGAACGGCGTGGACGGCCTCATTGTCAGCTGCTCCGACGCCCGCAAGCTCACCGATGCCATCGACAAGGCGGTGCGGCAGGGCATCCCCGTGGTCACCTTTTCCGGTGACGCCCCGGCGAGCCAGCGCATGGTTTCGCTGGGCATCGACGACTTCAAGTGCGGGGAACGGACCTTCGAGGAACTGGCCGCCCTGCTGCACGGGTCGGGGGTGGTCGCCGCCATCGATGGCAACCCCAACGCGGTCAACCTGCAGCAGCGCGCCGCCGGCTTCCGCTCCGCCGCGAAACGACATCCCGGCATCAAGCTGCTGGATATCTTCTACCACAAGGAGACGCCGCTGGACGCCGTCGCGAAGATCGAGCAGGTCATGCAGGCCAATCCGGACATCACCGGCTGGGGCTTTCTCGGCGGCTGGCCGCTTTTCACCGACCGGGCGCTCAAGTGGAGTCCCGGCAGCGTGAAGTGCGTCTCGGTGGACGCGCTGCCCCCGGAACTCGACTACGTGCGCAGCGGCCACGTGCAGATGCTGCTTTCCCAGGATGTCTACGGTTACGGTTACCGTTCGGTCGAGCGCCTCATCGAGAAACTCCATCTCAAGAAATCTCCGCCGTCGGTCATTGAGGATTCCGTCCTGACCGCCGTCACTGCGGAGAACGTGGAGGTGTTCGCGAAGAACTGGGAGACGTGGCTGCCGCGCTGAGCGTCCGGCCTTCGCCAGTCCAACCGGTCAGCGTGGTCCACTGGCGGCCAGGTCAGCCCGATACTTCATCACCTGCTCCTGTTCGCCCCGGGCCTCGTGGTATGCCACGAGCCGCTGGTTATTGGCCAGACTCCGGGGGTTGTGGCCATGGGCGGCATGCATGAGCCCGACCGCCTCCGCCACGCGTCCCGTGGCGGTCAGCCGCTTGATCAGCGGCCCGAGCGCCGCTTCGTCGTCCGGGGACTTGGCCAGCACGGCCCGCCATTGCGTCTCAACCGCCGTCCAGTCCTCCTTGAGCATGAGCAGTTGGACGCAGGTCAGGCGCAGGGCCCGGCTGTCCGGCATCTGTTTCAGCAGCTCCGTCAGATAAGTGAGGGCTTGGTCGGTGCGACCGGTCTCCGCCCAGAGCTGCGCGAGCAGACC
Organism: Oleiharenicola sp.; assembly: GCA_031390295.1. Taxonomy (GTDB): domain Bacteria; phylum Verrucomicrobiota; class Verrucomicrobiia; order Opitutales; family Opitutaceae; genus Lacunisphaera. The sequence continues at coordinate 11,557 of JANMTJ010000420.1, read as the reverse complement.
GTAGGATTGGAAATAATAAGGCTCGGCCGCGATGGCCCGCCGCAACCAAGGCTCGGCCTCGGCCGCGCGACCGAGCGAGCGCAGAACCAAGGTCCGAAACACTGCCTCTTCGGGCGCGAACGGCTGCAACTCCGCGAGGCGGTCAAGCAGCCGGAGCGCGCCTTCCTTGTCGCCGGTCTGCAAATCGAGCAACGCCGTCTGATGGAGGAGCGTGGGATTCTCCGGGTCGCGGTTCAACACCTGGTGCAATTTTGCCGCCATGGCGGGGAGGGCGCCCGGGACGGACAGGGTGGCCGTGGTGGCCGCCAGCTGCCGCGCCATCCGGGTGCGATCCACTGCGTAGCTCAACTGCCCGGTGAACGGCGGCCGGCTGGTCAGCTTGTCCATGCTCTGCAGCACCGAATAGTGTCCGAACTCGGTGTAGCCAACCACCTCGGCGCAGGCGGCCGGGTCGAGCCAGGGAGGAGTCTGGGCCGGGCGGCCGAACAAGGCATCAGCCGAAGCGGCCGCCAGCAGACGCGACAAGGCATAGTTGCCCTCCCAGGTAAAATGAACGTGCTCCAGAAACAATTCGCTGCCGGATGGGGCGGTGGGCGCGGTGGCATCCGCCCCTAGCTCCCGGGCGGCATCCACCAGCCTGATCCCGCCGGGAGCCTGTTGCGCCGCCGTGCGGATGATCGAGTTGATCGTGGCATCGGCGCGGAAACGCAGGGCGTCGCAGGCCAAGGCGTCAAAGTAGTGGCGCCGTGCCGCCGTGGTGTCGCCCAAGGACTCCAGGCTCTGCGCCAGCAAAAAGTGGGTGCCGGCGTGTCGGGGATCAATGATCGCAGCCCGCTGCAGCGACTCAACCGCACGAGCATGGTCGTTTTTCTCGATGGCCTGCCGGCCCTCCAGCCATGCTTCAGTCCAGGCCGTGTGCTGCGCGGGTGTCAGTCCCGGGGTGGACAGCGAAACAAACGGGGCGCAATCCCTCACGTTAACCGCCACGGTGGAGAGGACCACCTTGACGCCCGCGGCCCGGGCCGCCGCCAGCATGTCCCGGAGGTTGGCCGAGAAATTGTCACGCACCCGCTGCACCGCGGGATCATCAGCCGCCACGGCCTTGTCGGCAAACATCTCCATGCCGCGCCAGTCGCGGAAATCCCCGCCGGTTTCGCCGACCTTGGCCATGATCCGCTGCATCAACTGGCCGGTGCGGGTGCGGCTCACCCACAGTCCGATCCGGATGAGTGACAGGGGCAGGGGTTGCCGTGAAAGGATGGAGCTGGAACCGTAGGGACCGACCGATTCGTTGTTGCCCATGTAGATCACCAGCAAATCCGGGCTGAATTCCAGGGCCTGTCGCAGCACGGGCAGGATGGCATGCGAGTTGATCGCGGTGACACCGAGGTTGAACACCTCGATTTTTGCCCCGGGACGAACGGCCCGCAGCTGGGCCTGCAGTTGCGGCGCCAGGGCGAACGCCGGCTCGGGCACGCCCATGGCTGCGGATTCACCCAGCACGAAGATCCGCAAGCTGCCGGCCGGCTTCTCCCGGGTCAGCCGGAAGTTCACCGGTTTCAAGCCGAAGGAGGCGGGAAAGAAGAGTTCCGTGAAACGCGGATTGCTCCGGTAGTACCCGGGTTTCTGATCCGGGATCAGGAAATCCGGATTCCGCCCAAAGCCCGACAGTCGCAGCCCCCCTTCGAGCAGCAGGCAGAAAATAAGTGGCGCTCCGACCACGAGCACCAGCTTGTAGATCCACGCGCGGCCCTTGGTGGGGTCGGACGAACCAACAGGTTGGCGGACAGCCGCTTTGCTCGGCGGGGGCATGGAGGGTAGGGAAATGGGAATACCGCGGCCCTTTGTGGCAGAGAATCGCGCGGCAGCGCGAGCGGTTTGTGACGGGTCGAAGCCGGCCTGACCGCCGGCAGCACGCCTAGCCCATGTCCAGGATCGAGACCCCCAGCGCGAGCACGGACAGCACCGTGGCGATGATCGACAGCCAGAGGGTCCAGAGATACTGGTTGCGCTGGTCGCGGAGGTCGGCGGCGAGGGAGGCCAGCAGCGGAAATTGCACGCAATGGCGCTCGCCACCAACCTGGAGGAGAAAGAGGTCGACCCGTGACTTGCGCTCCTCCTTGCCCATATAATCCGTCACCTCATAACCGTGCTTGGCGTTGAGGTGGTAGTAGAGGCGCCCGAAGATGATGTCCAGGTCCACGCCGAAGTGGGCGGCGATGACCGCGAGGTCGATGGGCACGTGAATCTTGCTGTGCGGATTCTTCTCCAGCCGCTGCGGATCCACGAACACCGGGTAATACCGGCGGTAGATCTCCTCCAGGATTTCGAGGTCGGTGGGCGGACGGCGCATGGGGCAGGCTCCGGGCGGCAGCGTGGACCGATCGGCCCAGCTGGCAAGCGCCGCCACTGACATATTCCCCGCCTACTTGGCGACGCTATCCGCCGACTCGTGATCCCTCTTGAGTTTGGCGACGTGCGCCAGTTCCGCGTCCCCCTCCTCCTTCTTCCGGGTGCCGGAAATTTCCACGGCGATGGCGGCGGCCTCGCCCGCGGTCATGCTTTCCGCGCGGCGCTCGTATTCCTGTTCGGACCGGTCGTCCTCGCGACGCTGTTCAAAGTCCGCGGGCTGCAGGGTTTCCCCGGGCAGATCGACCCGCAATTCCTCGATCAACATCAACACGGCGGCCGCGAGGGGGAGCGCGAGGAGGGCACCGACGATCCCCGCCATGGTCGTCCCGAGAATCAGGGAGAAAAGCACCACGGAGGAAGGCAGTCGCAAGGACCGGCCGTAGACCAGCGGCACCAGCACGCGGCTTTCAAATTCCTCGTAAGCCAGCATCAGCACAAACACGATGCCGGCAACGACGGCACCCTTCGCCGACGCCGCCAGCACGGCCGGACCCATGGTGAGGAAGATTCCAATATACGGCAGCAGGTCCATGACGCCGCCAAACAGGGCGATCGCAAGCGCATTGGGGACACCGCAGGCCAGCAGGAGCACGAGAATGAACCCGCCCATGAGGAAACAGGTGAGCACCTGGCCGCGAATGTAGCCGCCGACGATGGTCCCCAGATTGAGAAAGATGCGCGAGAGCCGGATATGATGCGTGCGGGGGACCACGGCATACAGCGCCCCGCGCAACCGGTCGCGATCGAGCATCATATAAAAGGCCAGGAAAACTGCCGCCATGCAGTAGGCCACGATCTCGAGCGCCCGCGTGCTGAAAGTGAACAGGCCGGCCTGGAAGGATTTCAGCAACGCCGCAAACCGCACATTCCGCAGGTCGTCGGCGAGGGTGGCCGTGATCTGCGATCGCTCAAGGTAACCGGCGATTGTCTCCCGGATTTCCGGTTCGTGTTCGATGACGCTTTTCACCTGGGCGATCACGGTTGGAACCGTCAGAGCAAGCAGGGTGATGCCGATCGCCAAGCCGAGGCCGAAGACGATGCAAATGGCGAAAAAGCGCCGCACTTTCCGTGTCTCCAGCCAGGTGACGAGGGGAGTCAGGGCCCCGACCAGCATCAGCGCCGTGACCAGCACCAGCAGCGCCGGGAGAATATGCAGCAGCATCCACACCCCACCCAGCACCGCCACGACAATGAGCATCGATTTCAGCGAAAGCTCAAAATGCACCCCGGTGGGTTCGGTGGGCGGAAGGGGTTTGCTGTCCGACCGGATGCCGGGTGCCGCCGGCAGGGCGTCACCGGTCCCGCGCAGCGGGGCGGACGGGGCGGACGGGGTGGGCGGGCGGGGTGGGACCGGGTCTTTCATGCCTTGTCCTCGTTGCGGCTTTTGTCCAACGGGGCCCAGAAGGCGTGCTTGCGCTCGCTTGCTTCATGGAGCCGGGTGAAATCGCGGCCGCCATTGCTCAGGGCGGTCACGCGGGTGAACTCCGCGCCGAGAAAAACAATCTGCGCCACGTAGTAGCTCCACAGCAGCAACACGAGCAGCGAGCCCGCCGCCCCGTAGGCGGAGGTCAGGCTCGCTCGACCCAGGTAAAGACCCAGCGCGGACTTGCCCACGGTAAAGAGCAGCGCGGTCACGGCCGCACCGACCCAGACATGCCGCATCCGCACCCGGGTGTCGGGGAGCAACCGGAAGACCAGGGCAAACAGCGCGGTCACGATGCCGAAGGAAATCGCATTGTTGACGATCTGCAGGCTGAGCACCGGCAGATCGAGGCGCTGCGCCGTCTGGTCGCCCAGCCAGCTGAGCATCGCACTGGCGATGAGCGACACCAGCAGGAGGAAACCGGTGGCGATGACGGTCGCCAGGGAGAACAGGCGGCGCTGCAGGAAGTGCCACCAGCCCAGCGAGGGATGCGGGGGCACGCGCCAGATGGCATTGAGCGAATCCTGGAGGTTGGTGAAGACCCCAAGCGTCCCGAAGATCAACGTCCCGATGCCGAGCAGCGTGGCGAGCATGCCGGTGGTGGTGTCGGTGGGGCTCTGGACCATGGCCACGGCCGCGCTGGCCTGCGGCCCCGCCAGCCTCTCGATCTCCCCAATGACCTGCCGGCGCGCGTCCATCTGGCCAAACACGGTTCCCGCCATCGCCAGCGCGAGGACCAGGAGGGGCGCGATCGCCACGGTCGTGTAGAACGCCAGCGCCGCACCGAGCCGGGCGACATTGTCGTCGATAAACGCATTCGCCGTCTTGATCAGAATGCGGCCGGAACGCCGGAGGATGCTTACTTGCTCGACGGCTGCCGCCAGCACGCTCTCACCCTTGGCGGCGGGCCGGGACTTGCTGTGTGAGGAAGGAAGGGTGGACATGGCGGGCTAGGGTCGGGTCTGGCAACAGGGCCTGGCTCCCGGATTGCTCTTCATATCTTTTCGGGCGGTTTTTCAGGCAGGTTTTTTGACACATCCTGTCCGTCCACGCTTTTCCCGCTGGGCAGCACATTGGCGGCGCGCACCGTGCCCTCGACGGTGGGATTAAACGCGCGGACGAAACCGTGCCGGAACAGATTGGTGATGGTGGCGAGCAGGCCGAGTTTCGGGTCGCCGAATTTGCCTTCAAACGGGATGCGCGTGGCCACCTGGTCGCGTGACTTGTCCTTTACCACCCACGCGAAGGCCGCGACCAGGCGTTCCCAAATCAACGCGCCGATCCCCTTTTCCTTGTCCTCGAGGTTGTGGAAATCGAGGTCCTCGAAAAACGGCTTTACGTAACCCTGGAACCCGCCATCCCGCCCGGCCATCTCGGCCACGAGGCGAAAGGCGCCCCGGCCCACGTCGACATTGGCGTAGGCCCGGAGGGATTCGTTCAACGCCGGCAGGTTCACCCCGTTGAGGGTCAGGCCGAGATGAAAATGCGGTTCGAGCGCCAGCGGCTCCGCGGTGAGCAGGAGTTTCAATTTCCCCGCCCCGAGGGTGTCGCCTTCCAGGGTGATCACGGCCGGAAACTCCCCGCTCCGGGCCTCCCCGGGGCGGTTGCGCAGGCCGGTGGCGGTCGCCCGCACGTGCGTGACGAAGACGTTAACGTTCGGTTGCCGCGTGGTATCGACGTAACGCAGGAGTCCGTCGGTGATCTCCAGATGGGTGATGTCGATCGGAAAAATGTCCTGGATCACGTCCTGCCAGCGGTGATCCAGATCGGTCTGGCTCTCGTCCTCGCTCGGTCCTTTGACGAAATTGAGCTGGCCGTGGTCGATGGAGATGTCGCTGACGATCTTGCGGTGCCACAGCTCGCGCCAGGCGAGGGAAAAGTGAATGTGTTTTGCCTGGAAAAACGGTTCCCGCACCCGGTCATTTTGCCGGAAGATGCCGAAGTCGTGCAGGCTGTAGGCGCCGCGCCAGAGATGGATGTCGATGTCATTGACCCGACCGGTGTAGCCCGGGATCCGCTGCAGGCGGTCGTTAACCATGCGTTTCACCACGAAAGGCAGGGCCACCCGCGCCGCGACCAGGAGCAAGGCCACCACGGCAATGGTGACGATCACCCGCCGCGGCCAGGAACGGACACGCCGAAGGAGTTTCGAGTTTCGGGCCGGCATTCAGGCAGGATAATACCCCGCTTGGGCCGCGGCCGCTATGGGGCATTGCCCTACACGGGTTCGTCTTAGGACAGCCCGCGCGACTATTTCTTCGTTGATAGTTTGAGCAACCGCGCGACTTCGATCTGGGCTTTCTCCAGATTCGTCTGCAGCACGGCGTTCTGGGCCCGGGCTTCGTTCAGCTGCACCTGAAGCTGTCCGAGGTCGGCCTTGAGCTTGTTCGCCTGCGTCTGGGCGACGGTGGTCTGGGCCTGGGCGACCTCGACCTCACCCTGGCGCTTGAGGGAGGCCACCTTGGCTTCCTCCATTTGCATTTGGAAAGCGGCGGATATTCCCCTGACCTTGTCCAACTGGCTCTGGAGTTCATCGCCGTCGGCCTTGGCTTTTTCCAAGGCGGCCTTGAGCACGACGGTTTCCGCCTTGGCCTCGTCCAATTGTTTTTGCACGCGGATCGTGACCGCCTTGGACTCTTCAAATTGCGCCTTCAACACGAGGGAGCCGGCCTCAACCTGTTCGGCGCGGTTCTTGTTGCCCTGGATGGTTTGGTCGCGGGCCCCCACCTTGGCCCAGAAGATGAGCACGGTGATCAAAAGCACGGCGGACAACACGCCAAAAACCAGAGTCCAAGGTGAGGCGTCCCTCGGCGGGGGGGCAGACTCGTCATCCGAGCTGCCTGAACCCTTGTCCGGTGCCGCACCCTTCGGGCGGGCGGGGGCGGAGGCGGCAACGGGTGCGGCGACGGCTACGGGAGGGCGAGTGGCGGTGGCGGGAAAAGCGACGACGGGAGCCACGGCCGGGGCACGGCTGGAAACCGGGGTGGTGGTCGAGGTTGAGCTGGGGACCGGAGCTTCGGGTGTTGGCATGGTGGAGGGATACTAAGGCCGGCATCAATCGGAGGCTATGGGGTGTTACCCGCTGCACCGTGGTCTTGGGTCCCGAAATTCAGGATGAAGCACCGCAACTTAGTCAGGACGGCGCGGTCTTCGTGGGGTATGAAATGGCGCGGTCTCTGGATTTTCAGCCTTTGGGTCGCGGCCCGGGCCATGGCGGCGGAACCGTCACCCAAGAAGCCACCGCTGGCGCCGGAAAATGCGGCCGATGCCCTGTATCAGGCGGGGCAGGAACTCTTCGAGGCGCTGGCGCCGGATGAGGTGAAGGAACAGTATGAGTTTCCCGACCGGGCGCAATGGGATGCCTTTGTGGTACGTCTGCAAAACGCGCTGGAGGGCGACAATCCGGCCGCGTTGGTGGAGTTTGAACCGGAAGCCCGTGCGATCCTGGACACCCTCCGGCTCATGCCGGGAACCGAGGACTACCGGGACTGGCTCGAGGAGCGCCTGGACTACATCGAGGCGGCCAGGGAGATGGCCCAGCCACCGCCACCCAAGCCCCCCGTCATTCCACCCGGACAGTTCATTCCTCACTACGATCTTTGGCTGCGTCGCGTGCAGACGAGATCCCGTCCGGCTGCCGCGGAGAAATACGTCGGCCAGTTGCAGCCGGTGTTTGCCGCCGGCCATGTGCCGGGCGAACTCGTGTGGCTCGCCGAGGTCGAGTCGGGTTTCAATCCGACCGCGCTCAGTCCCGCCGGCGCCCGCGGCCTGTTTCAACTGATGCCGGCCACGGCCCGCGAACTGGGCTTGCGGACGGCTTTGCCCGACGAACGCATCCATCCCGCCAAATCCGCCGGCGCGGCTGCGCGCATGCTGCGCGGACTACATGCCAGGTTCGGTGACTGGCCCCTGGCCCTGGCGGCCTACAATGCCGGACCGGGACGCGTGCAGCGCACCCTCGACCAGAAAAAGGCCCGGACTTTCGCCGAGATTGCGCCCGCTCTGCCCGTCGAAACCCGCATGTATGTGCCCAAGGTGCTGGCGGTGTTGAAGGTGAGGGCCGGAGTATCGCTGGCGGGCCCTGGCCGGCCCTGATCCGCCGGGTGAGTCGGGGCGTGACGTTTGGCCAGGAGCCGATTGGGTGGTCCAATGAGCACGGGATTTTCACCGGAGGATGAGGAACTGTATGAGAAAACTGCAACCGCGGTGCTCAACCGGCTGCGCAAGACCCGCAATCCCGCCGACCTGCTTGCCGTGATCCGCCAGGCGCACAAGGGCTTTGACCGGGCCTACGACGCGGCTCCCGCGGCGGCCCGGGCAGCGGTGGCGTGCCGGGCCGGGTGCGGCACGTGCTGCCATGTGCCGGTGGGCGTGCAGGCCCATGAGGTGTTGCTCGCGGCCGAATACATCCAGATGCGCTTCAGCGCCACCGATCTGGAATCAGCGATCGCGGGGTTTGCCGCCCATCGCGCGGCCTTTGCCGGCCGGAACCTGAATGAACGGGCGGCGTTGAAGACACCCTGCGCCGTGCTGCTCAATGGCAGCTGCTCGATCTACGAGGCGCGGCCCGAGGCCTGCCGCTCCCATCACAGCCGCAACCTCGACGGCTGCCGCTCCAATCTCGAAATCGGGCTGGATATCGTCGACGTGCTCATTCCCGAAATCCGCGGCCGGATGTTTGCGGTCATGCTCGGCATCGACCAGGCGGCGACCGACGCCGGCTTTGACGGGCGGGCCTATGATTTCGGCTCCGCCATGCACGAGGCGCTGACGGACGGTCTCTGCGCCGTGCGCTGGATGCAGCGCCAGGTCGCCTTCCCCGATTCCTGCCTGGAAATGGAGTGAACGGCGGGCCGGGAAATCACCGCGCTCAGTGGTGATCGTCCTTCCGGTCGTCCTTGTCGTCGTCCTTCCGGTCTTTCTTGTTCTTCTTGTCGTTCTTCTTGTCCGCCTTCTTGTCATTCTTGTCGTCCCGGCGGTCGTTGTCCTTCACCTGTTCATCGCGCCTGTCGTCCTGCTTGTTCGCCTGACGATCTTCCTGCCGGTTGTCCTGGCGGTTAACCTGTCGGTTGTCCTGGCGATTGTCCTGGCGATTCCAATTCCTGGGGTAGCTGCGGACCACGGTGGCATGGTGCCGTTCCGGGGAGTCGCGAAAATCCACCCGCACTGACGGCAAAGCCAGAAGCGCGTTCACCGAGATACCCCGCGGCTCGGACCGGCGGACCCAGGAACTGCCATCGCGATACACGTATTCGCGGCGGTTGCGGCTATAGTAAACCTCCTGGGCGGGATAATAATCGTAGTCATCCTCGAAATTCGCCCCGACCTGCACCTGCACCGAAGGGGAGGAGTGCTGCCTGTTTCGCGGGTAACGCCGGACCACATTGTCATGATGATGCTCCGGGGAGTCATGGAAATCCAACCGGATCGATGGCAAGGCCAGAAGAACGTTGATCGAGACGCCACTTGGCTCGGAACGCCGGACCCACCGGCCGCCGTCGCGATACACATACTCGCGGCGGTTGCGACTGTAGTAGACCTCGTAGTCGGGATAATAATCGTAGTCATCCTCGTATATCACCGTGGCCTGCCCGTACCCCGTCGACCGTTCCCCATACACGGTTACCTGGGCCGTGCCGTCGGATTCGCAACCGGTCAACAGGACCAACAGGGCGGTACCGGCGAGCACACCGGTCGCGGCGGCGAGGGAAGATGAGGATTTATTCATGGCCCGACCATACGCCGGCCATCGTGCGGCTGCTATGGGGTGTAGGCCTGCCGAATGGGATCGGAGCTTTCTTTGGCGGGGTGATCCGCTTTATGTGTCTGCAATCCCACATTCCCATGTCCAACCCGATCCTGATCATCCGTTCCACCGCCCTGCCGCTCGAAACCGTCTGCATGCTCCTGCAAGAGGTGGCCGCCCGCCACAAGTTCGGCGTGCAGGCCGTGCACAATCTCCGGGAAAAAATGGAGAGCAAGGGCGTGCCCTTTGGCCGCGAGTGCCGCGTGATCGAGGTGTGCAACCCCAGCCACGCGCAGGTTGTGCTCAACCAGAACATCGAGATCTCGACCGCCCTGCCATGCCGGATCTCCGTCTATGCGGAGGGTGGCCGGACGATCCTGGCCACGATGAGACCCACCTCGCTGCTCACGATGTTCAATGCCCCCGGCGCCGCTGCCACCGCGCAGGAAGTCGAGGATGTGATGGTGCGGATCATGGACGAGACCTGCCAGGGTTGAGCTCCGCCGGCGGGATTTGCTCCCCGCAGCCCGCCCTCGACCCCAGATATCACCGGCCTGGCCAGTGGGCGGTTGCCGGGCTGCTGCTCCCGTCACCCCGCCAGTTTGTAACCGCCAGGAGTTTGCGCGAAACATCCAACGCGGAACCACCTGCTGCCTTGACCACGGGGCCTGTCAGGCACTTTATGACACATCCGTGAAGCTGGGCGGGATCCGACCCGCCGGTTGCAGCGGACACACGCACACAACGTCAATGCAGTCTGGTAACACGAACATGATAACACGCTATCTGCACCGTCTTACTCTCGCCGCGGCCTTGCTGGCCGCTGCGCAAGTCCACGCCCGGAGCTACCTGCTCGTCGGGAATGGCAGCAAACTCCCGGCCAATCTCGAGGCTTCCGTAGCCGCGGCCGGCGGTTCCGTCATCCGCGCACTCCCGCAAATCGGCCTCGCCGTGGTGGAGTCGTCCTCCGCGCAGTTCAGCGCCAACCTGAAAAAGACCGCCGGCCTCGATGCCGTGCTGCCTGATATCCAGTGGAAGCCCGTGATGCCCGTGATCTCCGGGCTGGAAGTGGAGGAGGACGCAGCAGTCATCCCTGACTCCCACACGACGGTTTTCACGGACAGCCGGCTGGCCTTGCAGTGGGATATGGAGGCGATCAATGCCGGCACCGCCTGGCTCGCTGGCCAGACCGGCAGCGGCGTCCGGGTCGCCGTGCTCGACAGCGGCGTGGCCTCGAACCACCTCGACATCGCCCCCAACCTCAACACCGCGCTTTGCACCTCCTTCGTGCCCGGCGAGGCCTATAATTTCACCGGCACCGGCTTCAACCACGGCACCCATGTGGCCGGCACCATCGCCGCCGCCGCCAACGGCGTGGGCACGGTGGGCGTGGCGCCCCGGGCCGAGATCGTAGCCGTCAAGGTGCTGTCCGCCATTTCCGGCAGCGGCTCATTCGGCGGCATCATTTCCGGCATCGTCTACGCCGCCGACATCGAGGCTGATGTCATCAACATGAGCCTCGGCGCCGAGTTCCCCCGCAGCGGCTACATCGACGACAACGGCACGCCGGCCGATCCGAGCGATGACTACAAGGTGGGGGCCAACGAACTCACCGCGCTCATCAATGCCACCAGCCGCGCCACGACCTATGCTTACCAGAAGGGCACCACCATCGTGGTCTCCGCCGGCAACTCGGGCATCGATCGCGATCATGACGGCAGCTATTTCGTCGTCCCGGCGGACTGCTCGCATGTCCTCAGCATTTCCGCCACCGGCCCCGTCGGCTGGGCACTGAATACGGCCAACACCCCGCTGGACAATCTCGCCAGCTACTCGAACTTCGGCCAGTCGCGCATCAGCTTCGCCGCCCCGGGCGGTGACTTCATCTATCCTGGTAGCGGCAACAGCATCGTGGGCGGCATCCTCCGTCCCACCTGGGTGTTCGACATGGTCTTCGCGCCGAGCAATCGCGTTGG
>JANMTJ010000344.1:0-4078 GCA_031390295.1 Oleiharenicola sp. | reverse complement strand
CGACAACACGCTCTTCGGCGTGGATTTCAACTACGTGAACAACCACCTGCCCGGGAAGAAATCACTCACGGTGCGCACCGCCCTCCAGGGCACGGACTCCGATCTCGCCGGCGGCCAGGGCACGGCCGCCACCCTGTTGATAGACTACCCCAACGAGCCCTTCGGTATCCTTTGGATTTTCAGCCGCGTCAGCGAACGCTACGACCCGGCCCTGGGCTTCGTCTCCCGCCCCGGCGTCGGCAGCATGTATTTGTCCAACATCTACAATATCCGCCGGCCCGACGGCTGGGTGCGCCTCACCCAGATCTTCCTCGAGACTGAGCGCACGACCACGCTCCAGGCCGACCTGCTCGACGGCGGCACCTGGCTCGGGGCCTACTCGGAGAACAAATTCGGCGACTTCGCCAACCTCTGGTTCAACGAATCGCGCGAGACCTACGACGCGCCTTTCGAGATCCGCCCCGGCATTGTCATCCCCACCGGAGTGCACCGCTGGCACCTCGGCCAGTTCCAGGTCGGCACGGCACGCAATCGTCCCGTCGACATTTTCCTGCGCTGGCGCCCCGGCGGCTTCCTCACCGGCCGCAGCAACGATTATCAGGTCAACCTCGGCTGGCGACCGAGCTCCCGTCTGCAGTTCACCACTCGGTACACCTACCGCGACATCCGCCTGCCCCAGGGTAATTTCACGGTCCGCACCGGTTCGGCGCGGGTGTCCTATACCTTCACCCCCGACCTCCAGATGAGCCTGCTCGGGCAGTACGATAACATCTCCGAGTCGCTCGGGGTGAACTTCCGCATCAAGTGGACCCCCAAGCCCGGCAACGACTTCTATCTCGTGCTCAACCAGGGCTATGACACCGAGGGCGACTCCTTTCGCCCGACGGCCGGCGAACTGTCACTCAAGGGCAACTGGACCTACCGGTTTTAGGCGCGGCTTGACTACCGGGTCTGCCGGGGCATCGTCCAGCCCCATGTCCCGCCTGCGCCCCCTCGTTTTGCTCCTGCTGGCGGCCCTCTGGCTGCCCGCCACGCTGCATTGCGAGCTGGAGGACGCGGAGGTGCATTTCCTCACGCACGACGACCATCATCACTCCGACGCGCATCATGACCACGGCACCGGGGAGGAGGACGAGCATCACGCCTTCAAGGACACGCCGTACAGCGCCAGCACGTCAGCCGTCAAAGTGCTTCCGCCAGGCGATTCGCTTTCAGTCGTCCTCCTGGCTCTTCTGGCCACCGGCCGGGAGGAGGCCACCCCGGACCTTTCCCCGGATCGCCATCCGCCGCCGCTTGAGCTGAAGGTGGCCTGGCAGTTTCTGTCCCGCGCCGCGCCGCCGGCGCGCGCGCCCTCGCTGAACAGCTAGCCTCGCACTGCCGGTCATCGACCGGAGTGAGGCTCTTCCTCGACCGCACACCGGGTGTGCTTCCGTGGCCGCAGGCCGCGTCTGTTCCTCGCTAGTCAACCTCTGGTTTAATCATGAGAATTTCCACGCTTGCCCTTCTGCTCTCCCTCACCGCCATCGCGCATGCCGTGCCGCCGCACCCCGGCGAGGCTGCGACCACGCACATCACGGGCGCTCCCGCCGATCCCCTTTCGCTAAACGAGGCCCTCGCCCGGGCGTTGCTCAAAAACCCTTCGCTCCAGGCCTACGCTTTCGAGTCACGCGTGGCTGAGGCCCGTATCCTGCAAGCCGGTATCCGCCCCAATCCCGAGCTGTCAGTCGGAGCGGAAAACTTCCTCGGTACGGGTGCCCTTTCCGGGGTCAAGGGTCTGGAAACCACCCTCCAGCTCAGTCAGGTCATCGATCTGGGCGGCAGCCGGGCGCGCCGGGTCGAAGCGGCCGAAGGCGAGCGCGCCCTCACCGACGCTGACTACGAAACGAAGCGCGTGGATGTGCTCGCCGAGGTCGCGCGGCGGTTCATTGAAGCCGTGGCCGACGCCGAACGGCTCGCCGCCGCCCGCCGCGCCCGCGAGCTCGGCGAGCAAACCGTGGCCGCCGTGCGCCAGCGCGTGGATGCCGCGGTGATCTCCCCGCTGGATTTGCACAAGGCCCGCATGGCGCTCGCGCGTCTCCAGATCGACGAGGAGCACGCGGAGCACGAACTCGCGTCTCATCGCCAGTCGCTCGCCGCCGTCCTCGGTGAGACCGAGCCCCTGTTCGGTCCGACTCGGGCCGACTTGCTGCAACTGCCGGCCGTGCCGGAATTTGCCGGGCTCGCGGCCCGACTGGAAAAGAGCCCCGTGCTCGCCCGGTTTGCCGTCGAGGCGCGCTGGCGTGAAGCCCAGGTCAGGCTGGCCCAGAGTCTCCGCCGGTCCGGCATGCGCGTGAGCGGCGGCCTGCGGCGCGTCGAGAACACCGACGATTTTGGCTTTGTCGCGGGTATCTCGGTCCCGCTGTCCATGCGTGACCAACAGCAAGGGGCCATTCGCGAGGCCCGCGAGCGCCAGGCCCAGCTCAACGCCTCCACTGAAGCGCTGCGCCTGGAGATGCGCGCGACTCTCTTCGACGTGTATCAGGAGATGCTCCATGCGCGCACCGCCCTCGCCCAGCTGCAACAGGAGGTCATTCCGCTCGCCGACGAATCCCTCGCCCTGACCGGGCAAGGCTACCGCAACGGGCGTTTCACGCTGCTTGAGCTGCTCGACGCCCAGAAATCCCTCATCGAGCTGCGGGGTCAGGTCGTGGCCTATGCCGTGACCTTCCATCTGCACGTCATCGAAATCGAGCGCCTGCTCGGCGCACCCCTCCAAGGCGATGCCACCCGTTCCTGAACCTTTTTCCAACTGAACCACCCATGAAATTTAAACTTCCCCTTACGATCCTCGCCATCCTCACCCTCGGCGGCGGCTTGGCCTACTATCTCGTTAAAAGCCGCCACGATCCCGCCGCGGAAACCGCCGGCGAGCACGGCGAATCCGCCGAAGCCGAAGGCAAGAAAGGCCCCCACGGCGGCCGCCTCCTCGAAGACGGTGATTTCGCCCTCGAACTCGCCATTTTCGAGCAAGGCGTGCCGCCCGAATTCCGCGCCTGGTTCACGCAAGCCGGCAAAACCGTCGCCCCCGGCAGCGTGAAGCTCACCGTTGACCTCAAACGCCCGGGCGGCGTGACCGACACCTACACCTTCACGCCCGAAGGCGATTATCTGCGCGGCAACGCGGAGGTCTATGAGCCACACTCGTTCGACTACTCCATCTTTGCCGAGCACGCGGGCAAGTCCCACCTGTGGGAGTTCGCCGCGCCCGAGATGCAGGTCACGATCAGCGCCGACGCCGCGCAGCGCGCCGGGGTAGTCGCCGAGCCCGCCGGTCCGGCCACCATGACCGAGACCCTCGCCGTTTACGGTCAGGTCAAACTCAATGCCAACAAAGTCGCCCGGGCTGTCCCGCGCTTCGGCGGCATCGTGCGCGAGGCGCGCAAGGCCCTCGGCGACACCGTCACCGCCGGTGAGGTCGTTGCCGTTCTTGAAACCAACCAATCGCTCGCAACCATCGAGGTGCAGGCGCCCCTTGCGGGCGTGATTGTTGATCGCGACGTGAACGCCGGGGAAACCGTCGCCGACGGCGCGACACTGTACACCATCGCCGATCTCACTGAGGTATGGGTCGATCTCAACGTGCCCAAGCGCGACCAGGCTCGCGTGCAGGTCGGCCAGGCCGCGATCATCCACGCCGACGACGGCGGAGCCCGGGCCAAGGGCACGATCTCGTGGATCTCCCCGATCAGTTCCGCCGAGGCGCAGACGCTCGTCGCCCGTGTGGTGCTCGACAACACCGACCAGCGCTGGCGTCCCGGCCTCTTCGTGAAGGCCGAGCTGACTCTGTCCGAGCAAACCGTCCCGGTCGCCCTGAAGGAGTCCGCACTGCAGACCCTCTTCGATTTCACCGTGGTATTTTCCCAGCACGGCGACCGCTACCAGGCGCGCCCGCTGGAGCTGGGCCGGCGCGGCGGCGGTTACGTCGAAGTGCTCAAGGGCCTCAGGGCCGGCGAACTCTACGTCACGGAGAACAGCTTTCTCATCAAGGCCGACATCGGGAAGTCGGGCGCCTCGCACGACCACTAAGGAGAACCGGCCA
>JANMTJ010000318.1:0-1696 GCA_031390295.1 Oleiharenicola sp. | reverse complement strand
GGTCGTGGTTGATTCCGGTTCGACCGACCGGACCCAGGCCATCGCGCGCTCCGCCGGCGCCCGCGTCGTGGTGAACCGCTTCGTCAACTTCGCCGAACAGAGGAATTTCGCCCACTCGGCCGCGGAGTTCAGGCATCCTTGGGTTTTCCATCTGGATGCTGACGAACTGATGACGCCCGGCTTGCTGGAGGAATATCGAAAGATCACAGCGGCGGATCCTGCTTACGATGGCTTTTTTGTGGCTCCCCGCATGATGTTTCACGGCCGGTGGCTGCCCCGCTGTACCGATTACCCGGCCTGGCAGGCGCGATTGGTCAACAGCCGCAGATTCTCGTTTGTCCAGGTCGGCCACGGGCAGCGTGAGGCACCCGGCATGCGCATGGGCTATTTGCAGGGTGGCTACCTGCATGATATTTCCGACACCTCCGCGGCCGAGTGGGAGGCCAAGCACCGGCGCTATGCCCGCGAGGAGGCGGAAGAAGTCGTGCGACAGTCAGCCGGCTTCCGTCAATCGCTCCGCCAGGCTGTGGCCGGCACCGCGCTGGAGCGACGGCGGGCCCTCAAGCAGCTGAGCTATTCCTTTCCCGCGCGTCCCTTGCTTCGCTTCGTTTACCAATATTTGCTGCGCGGCGGTTTTCTGGACGGAGCCGGGGCCTGCCGCTATTGCCGCCTCCTGGCTCGCTACGAGGCTTTCACTACCGCTGAACTCCGGCGTCTGCGGACTGACCATCATGCCTGAAGCACGCATCATTTTCATCAACCGTGTCTACTGGCCCTCGACCGCGGCCACCGCTCAACTTCTCACCGACCTGGCTGAGGGTTTGGCGTCCCGCGGCTGGCCGGTGCATGTGATCACCACCGGGGAATCCTCCAGCCGGCACAACGGCGTGACGATCCACCGCACCGGACCGGGCGAACAGCATGGCGGGATGCTCTCGCGGGCGCTGAATTACCGCCGCTTCCAGGGTGCTGCGCGACGGCAGCTTGGCAGTGTCGCCCGGCCGGGTGACATCGTCGTGCCGATGACGGACCCCCCGATGCTGGGCGCCGCCATGGCCCGTTCGGCCCTGTCTCAGGGCGCCCGCGTCATCCACTGGATACAGGACATCTACCCCGAGATTGCGGCGGTCCATTTCGGCCCCCTCGCCGGATTTTTCCTGACCCCGTTGAAAACCAACCGCAACAGCGCCTGGCGCACCGCGAGCTCCTGTGTGACGCTCGGCGATGACATGAAGCAGTCCGTCTCCAGCCAGGGCGTCGCGCGAGATCACATTGCCGTCATTCCCAACTGGGCGCCACGCGAACTGCAGGTGCCAGCCACCCGGACGGCCGTCGAGATCTGCCGGTCCCGCTGGGGTCTCAATGACAAATTTGTCGTCGCCTACTCGGGCAATCTTGGCCGGGTCCATGAGTTTGCGACGGTGCTGCAGGCCGCCGCCCGACTGCGGGACGATCCGTCCGTGGTTTTCCTGTTCATCGGGGTGGGCGCCCGGTTCGATGAGATCAGCGCCGCCGCGCAAGCGCGTGGGCTGGGTAACATCCGGATGCTCCCACCCGAACCGCGGGAGACCCTGGCGGCTTCGCTGGCTGCTGCCGATGTGCAATTGGTCACCCTGCTGCCCGACTATTCCTCGCTGGTTTATCCGAGCAAACTGGCCGGCGTGCTCGCGGCCGGCCGCCCGGTGCTGTTTGTCGG
>JANMTJ010000306.1:0-3369 GCA_031390295.1 Oleiharenicola sp. | reverse complement strand
ACTTCACTCGCCACGGCCAATGCGCAGACCGGGGAATTGCAGGCCGCCCTCGCCGCCAAATCCGTTTTGCCCAGCTTCCCGGATTTGCGCGAACGTGTAACGGAACTCGAACGTGAATTGGCAACCGTCCGCGCTTCCACGACCTCCTATCCTGATCTTTCGGGTCGCGTCGCGGAACTTGAGCGTGAAGTGGCGTCCGCCCACAGCGCCGCCCCCGCTTACCCCGACCTCTCCGGTCGCGTCGCTGAACTGGAAGCCCGGCTGACCCGGACCTCGGAACCCATCTCGGCTGGTGCGCCCGCCTATCCGGATCTCTCTGATCGTGTGCGCGAGTTGGAGGGTCAGCTGGCGGCGGCCCCCAAGAGCCGCGCGCCCGTCTATCCCAATCTGGCCGGCCGCGTGGTCGAGCTCGAAAACGCCCTGGCCGACACCAAGCGCCAGCTGGGTGACGCCGAGGCCGCGCTCCGTTCCTCAGCCCCGGCCGCGACCGCCGCGGTCGCGTCTGAGACGACCGACTCGTCCGATCTGCAGAAGCGGCTCGTCGAGACGGAAGACAAACTGGCCACCGCCTTGCGCGGCTACGCCCTCCTCCAGAAAGACCGCGAAGCCCTCCAGGCCAAGTCGGGCCAGGCCAACGAAACCCTGCTTACGGAAAAGTCTTCCCTCGCGGCCCAGGTCACGACGCTCACCGCCCAAGTGGAGCAATTGCAGGCCAACGCCGCGGCCCAAGCCGAAGCGGGGCGCGCCACCGCCGCCTTGTCCTCGGAGAAGGATGCCCTGTCCGCCCGTCTCGCCGAGGTGGAAACCCGGGCCGCGACCGCCCAGGCCGAGACCGCCCGCCTGGGTGAATCCCTCGCCGCGTTGCAGCGCTCGACCGGGCAGATCACCGGCGACGCCGTCTCGAACCGCGCGCTGGTCCAGCAGCTGCAGGGTGCCAACGCCGTGCTCGCGCAGGAAAATTACCAGCTGAAGACCATGCTCGCGCGCACCACCGGCGGGCCGGCCACCCCGCTGTCCGCCCCCACCGCGCTCCCCGCCGCCCGCACCCATGTCGTGGTGAGCGGCGACTCGCTCTCCCGGATCAGCCAGCGCTACTATGGTACCGCCGGCCGCTGGCAGGAAATCTACAACGCCAATGCCGGCAAGCTGGGGCCCAACGGCATCCTGCGCATCGGCACCGAACTGCGAATCCCCTAGCCCAGGCGCGGTCGACCCCGCCGAAAACAGCGGATTTCCCCATGGCCGATGTCAACTAATAGTATACTTAATTCCGGCGCCCGCCTCGTGGTTCTTTCCAGCCAGAAATCGGTTTCATGGGTCAAGTATACTATTAGTTGACATCGGCCAGAGTCCCGGCGGGGCCGTGGAACTCAGAAACTCCCGACGATCACGGCCAGCGAGACCACCGAGGTCAGCACGCTCAGCGCGATCACGCCGGCCGCGAGCGCCTCGTCGCCCTTCAGCTCCAGCGCCATCGTGTAGGAGATGATCGCCGTGGGGCAGGCCATGAGGATGAGCACCATCTTCAGTTCCGCGGCCCCCAGCCCCAGCGCCCGGCCCACCAGCCAGCCGAGCACGGGCGAAAGGGCGGTCTTCACCAGCGCCGAGGCGAGGGGCGTCCGCCAGTGGGCGCCGAGTTTCACCGTGACCAGCGAGCCGCCCACGCCGAGCAGGCCCAGCGGCAGCGCCATTTCACCGAGGGCGCCAAGCGTCTTGTCGATAGCGGGCGGCATGGTCCAGCCGGTCAGCGCCCAACCGATGCCCGCCAGCGTGGCCAGCAGCGGCGGCGTGGTGGCGAGTTGCTTCAGAAAGGGTTTCACCATGCTCCAGCCCAGCCGGTGCTGGCTGAGCAGCAGCACGACCACTCCGCCGATATTGTAGAAGACCATCATGGGCGCGACCGTCAGCACCGCCGCGGTGCGCGCCGACACCCCCCAGGCCAGCGGTGAGTCCGGCAGGGAGAAAATCACCGGCAGGCCGACAAACGCCAGGTTGCCGCGGAAGCAACCCTGCACAAAGGTCCCCGCGATCGCCCCGGGCACGCGCAGCAACTCCGCCACGGCATAGCCCGCCAGGATCACCAACAGTGTGGCGGCCAGCATGCTCATCAGCATCAGCCCCGCGCCGTCCGCCCGGTGGAACGAGCCCGCCAGTTGGGAAAACAGCAGCGCCGGCAGGCCGAGCCAGTAGGTCACGCGGTTGGCCTCCTTCAGGAAATTCGGCGAGACAAACCCCGAACGCTGCAACCCCGCGCCCACGGCGATCATCAGGAATACCGGCGCCAGGGTGTTGAGCATCTGCACAGGCCGGAGGATTGGCGACGGGCGCAGGGCCGTCTAGCCTGATTTGGTTCGCCCCGGCGCGTCCGTCATGTTGACTACGCCTCATGTCTCCGCGCTCCATCGCGTTCATCGGCACCGGCGTCATGGGCCGCAGCATGGCGGGCCACCTGCTCAAGGCCGGGCACACCCTGCACCTCCACAACCGCACGCGCGCCAAGGCCCAGTCGCTGCTCGACGTCGGCGCCCATTGGCACGACACGGCCGGGGCCGCGGCCGCGCAGGCGGATTTTGTTTTCACCATCGTTGGTTTTCCGCGGGATGTGGAGGAGACCTACTTCGGTGATGACGGTGTGATCGACCGTGCCCGGCCCGGAGCCGTGCTGGTGGACATGACCACTTCCAGTCCGAAGCTGGCCCAACGCATCGCGGCAGCCGCGACCGCCAAGGGCCTCGCTGCGCTCGATGCTCCCGTGACAGGTGGCGACGTGGGAGCCCGGGAGGCGCGGCTCTCGATCATGGTCGGCGGCGATGAGTCCGCGTTCAACCTCGTCCGGCCTCTGTTCGACCTGATGGGCAAAGGTGAACTCCGAGGGATCGGCCGCGAGCCGAGATGTCAGAGAAAAGCGCGTGCAAGTCCGGGTAGTCAGCCAGCATCGCGGCGAATTCGTCGACGACGATCACCAGGCGCGGAAAACTATCCGTCGCTTCAATATCCCGCGCATCCACTGCTGCGAGCACCCGCTCGCGGTGTTTGAGCTCAGCTCTTATGCTCTGCAATGCACGCAACGCCTCGATCTCAACAAGGTCCGTGACGATCCCGACTACATGCGGAAGTCCGACGAGCGACGAGAACGCGGACCCTCCTTTGAAATCCATCAGGAGAAACGTCACTGTCCGTGGCGAGTATGCCGCCGAGATCGCGAGTATCCACGAGACCAGCAATTCACTCTTGCCGCTTCCCGTGGTGCCGCCGATGATTGCGTGCGGCCCATCGGAGACGAGGTCGACAGTGACTGGCGAATGTGCGCCCATGGCGATCTCACACGCCAGCGACCCCCCGGCGCTTCCGCGGGGTAGTACGAGCGAC
>JANMTJ010000210.1:0-3786 GCA_031390295.1 Oleiharenicola sp. | reverse complement strand
CCGTTGGCCGCGCGGATCCGCTGGTAGGTCGCGTAGAACGAGGACTTCGGCGACGGCCGCCAGAGCAGGTTCACGTTATGGGAGAACGAGGCGACGGTCGCCTTGTCGCGATAGGGAATGCCCGTCTGCGCCTCGAACGGGTCGCGTGCCTTGGCGGCGAACCAGTCCTCGCGGACGCCGACGAGCAGGCTCAGCCGGTCGGTCACCTTCGCCTCGTGCTGCCAGAACACTGCCGGGTTCCAGAGGGAGGAGATCACGGTCTCGGGCGAGTCGTAGGCATTCGGAAAGAAGAGCATGCCGTCGGGCCCGGGGAACCCGGGAAAGTAAGAGTTGGGATACAGCTGCGCCTGGTTGAAATTCCGCGACGGGTCGGTGACATCGAAGTTGTAGAGGTATTCGTTGAAGTAGCTGGTCCAGGACTCGCGTCCCTCATAGCGCACGGTCGCCCCCGCGATGGCGCTCTGCGGACGGCCGAACAGGCTGAAATCCAGGTGCGCCTCGGTGCGGTTCTCCGCCGTGTCCTGCTGGACAAACTCGATGTACTCGGACGCATTGTAGCGGCGGCGGTCGATGCGCTCGAGGAGCGTGCGGTTCACGACGGTCAGCACGGGTGAGAGCTCGAAGGTGGCGATGAGCTGGGCGTGACCGGCATTGGAGTTAGAAAGGTCGCCCTTGGCGAACAACACGGCATCGCGCGGAATAATGACGCTGCCCGTCACGTTGATCGGCCCCGGGCCGGTGAAGAGATCGGGTGAAACGCCGGTGTAATAGATACCTTGGTCGATCAGGTCCTGGTTGGGACGGTTGACGCCGAGGATCTCGGGCCAGTTCTGCCACTCCCATTGCGCGTTGAAGGCGAAAGTGCGACCGGGGGCGGGCTTCCAGGTCAGGGCGACAAACAGGTCCTGCCGGTCGTCCTTCACCCCGTTCTTTTGGTAGAAGGTGTCGCCGCCCTTGCCCTCGTAGCTGACGCGCCACGCGAGTTGGTCCGAGACCGGCGCGGTGGCGTCGATCTGCACCGAGGCGTTGAGGTAGGAGGAGCCGCCGCCCGGCACGATCGTGCCGAGGCGGGTGGTTATGGTCGTCTCCCGGCCGGAGAACTTCGGGGCCTTGGTGACGTAGTTGACGTAGCCGCCGGTGAAAAAACCCGCGCCGAAGACGGCGGAACCCGGCCCACGCACGAGGTCCACGGCCTCGATGCCATTCCAGCTGGGGAGGAAGCCGTAGAGGTTGTAGCTGCGGCGCTGGCCGTTGATGTAGGTCTCGGCGGTGTCGCCGCGGAGATTGGGCGTGGTGGCGAGCCCGTAGCTGGCGGGGGCGTAGCCGCCGGGGGTATAGGCGATGAACTCGCGGACACCGTGGATGCCCCGCTCATTGAGCAACGCCTCGGTGATCGAGCTGACCGCGCGCGGCGTGTCGAGAATGCCGCGGGCATCACCCATCACGGTCGAGAGGTCGCGGGTGAGCGGGTTGACCGATTGCTCGATGGGCACCCCGGTGACGACAAACTTGTCGAGCTGGAGCGTGTCCTGGGCCTGGACGGCCAAGGTGGCGGTGCCCGTGAGGGCAAAAATGAAGCGGAGGAGGGGGAGGTGCATGGTGTTGGGCGCCCGACCCAAAACAGTTCTCCCGGGATGAAACAGGCGGCGCACGATGCGCCGACTTGCTGGTTTCCTTCGCCGGTATGATCCGTTTCAGGTTCAGAGGGTTTAGCGATCGTGCGAACCGCAATCTCAGCCCTCCGCGGAGGACACCCCTACGAGCAAGCCGCAGCAAAGGCCGCGCCCCGTATTCGTCAAGGCCCCGCTGTGTCACCGGGATACGCGAACGGGTTACCCGCTCTCGCCGAAGCATATCACACGAAAAAATAAGTTGCGCATGGACAACCGCCACGGCTCGTGGCCCCATGCGCCTTTTTCTGATGAGAATTCCACACCTCACTGTGATCCTGCTGGCCTGCGCGGCTCACGGCAACTGCCGCGCCCAGACCACCGCTCCGGAGGGCGAGGCCGTCACCGTACTCGATAAATTCATCGTCACCGAAAGCGCGCGGTATCGCGCCGGTGACGTGCTGCCGACCTCGCGGCCGGTGGACTCGGTCTTTGGCGCGGGCCAGTCCGTGTTGGACCTGCCGCGCGCCGTCACGGTACTGACACCGGAGCTGATGCGCCGTTTCGATCTGCAAGGTCTCGGCGACCTCGGCCGCATCGGCGCGGGCACGCAGGCGGCGAATTACTTCGGCATCCCCGGCACGCCCTACCTGCGCGGCGTGAAGGCCAGCGTGTTCTTCAACGGCATGGCCCGCGCCTACCAGCGCAACGAGATGCCGGTGTCGTTCGGCTCGCTTGAGGCGCTCGATCTCGTCAAGGGCCCGGCGCCGGCCCATCTCGGTCCGGCGCCTGAGGGCGGCTACGCCAACTTCATCCCCAAAACCCCGTATTTTGACCGGGCGCGCGGCACTTTGGCCGTGACCCTCGGCGCGCACGACCACCGCCGGGCGCAGCTTGACCATGGCGGCCCCGGGCTGCTCGGCCCGTGGCCCGCCGCCTACCGGGTGTCGCTCACCGCGCAGGATACGGGCAGTTACTGGCGAAACGTCGGCAATGATTACCTCTCCGCCTACTTCGCCCTCAAGGTCCGCCCGCGCGAAAGTTTGAGCCTCTTCACCGGCGCGGAATACTACGATTTCCGCAGCAACGAAAATCCCGGCTGGAACCGGGTGACCCAGGACCTGATCGACCGCGGGGAATACATTATCGGCGAGCCGCAAAACATCGTGAGTTCCGCGTGGGGCGGCCGGGCCGACCTGTCGCTCATCACGTTCCCCGGCGCCTTCACCGGCCAGCCCGCGAACTTCCGCGCGCTCATCCTGCCCGCCGTCACCGCCGAGGCGCGCCTCGCGCCCAACCTCCTCGCGCTCTTGGAGGACCGCCGCACCGCGGACGGCGGGTACCGCTACACCAGCGCCTATTTTGCCGCCGGCGGCCCGGCGCTCACGGAGAGGATCGACGGCAGCGCCGTGCTGTCCGACCCGGACGACTACGCCAACGCGCGCGACTTTCTCTGGTTCCTCGACGTGGTTTCGACGCGGGCCGCCGACCGCACCCTGACGTGGAAATCGCTCGTCGAGAAACTCAAGACCGACAAGCACTCCAGCTACGGCTACGCGGTCGCCACGGAGCAACTGGTCGTTGAAAGCAAACTGCTTGTCGAGCAGCGCGAGCTGCGACCCGCCGACACCACGCTCACTTGGGGCGCCTCGTTCCGCTACAGCTACGGGTGGACGGTGCAGGACTTCGCCGCCGAGCCCTTCAACCGCCGCGACCTCAGCCGGCCGGTCATCTCCGCGAACAGCCAGGTACCCGCCGGCGCCGAGCTTGATCCCGCCGGCCGCAACCTCTGGTCCACCGGTATCAACGGCAGCACGGAGTCCGATCTCGGGCAGGGCGCGTTGTTCGGATTTGCCCGGACCAAATGGTCCGAACAGCTGGACACGATCGTGTCGCTGCGCGCCGAGACGGTGCGCTTTGCCGCCGACCTGCCGCGCGAGGTCGGCCGCGCCACCCTCGCCCAGCGCCTGGCCGCCGGGCGGAGCGGGGAAAAGCACCACGGCTCGGGCGCACTGAGCGTCCTCTGGCACCCGCAGCCGGGCGCGAGTCTCTATGCCACCTACCAGCGCGGCACCGCCCTCCAACCCGGGCAGGGCGGCACGGTGAACAGCAAGAGCAACTTCGCCTCGGCGGAACAGAAGGAACTCGGGGCCAAGGTGGCCCTGCTCGACGGCCG
>JANMTJ010000435.1:0-2831 GCA_031390295.1 Oleiharenicola sp. | reverse complement strand
GTCGCCTTCAACTACCGCTGGGCCCCGTTCCGCACCAAGGTCAAGGAGCTCATCGCGACCGGCACCATCGGCAAGGTCCGCTCGGTCAACCTCGAATACCTCCTCGATACCAACCACGGCGCCGACTATTTCCGCCGCTGGCATTCCCACGCCGCCGACTCCGGCACGCTGCTCGTCCACAAGAGCACGCACCACTTCGACCTCGTCAACTGGTGGCTCGACGCCATCCCCGCGCAGGTTTTCGCCTACGGCGACCTCGTCTTTTACGGCCGGGAGAACGCCGAGGCCCGCGGCGACAGGGCGCTGACGAAGTACCCCCGTTACACCGGCCACCCCGAGGCGAAGTCCGATCCCTTTTACCTCGACCTCGACGGGAGCGAACCCTTCCGGAAACTCTACCGTGCCGGCGAGGCCGACTCCGGCTACCTGCGTGACCAGAATGTCTTTCGCGACGGCATCGACATCCCCGACCAGATGTCGCTCAACGTGCGCTACCGCACCGGCGAGCTGCTCACCTACTCGCTCGTCTGCTTCTCCCCCCGCGAGGGCATGCGCGTGTGCTTCAATGGCGACCGTGGCCGGATCGAGTACCACGAGTTCATCGGCACGCACATGAACCGCGCCGTGCGCCCGAAGGACTTCAAGCTCGACGAGAAGCCCGGCGCCGAGGCCGAGGGCGAATGGATCAAGGTCTTCCCCCATTTCCAGCCGGGCTACCTCGTCCCCATGCCGCCCGCCACCGGCGCGCACGGCGGGGCCGACGAGATACTCTGCCGCTCCTTCTACGCGCCCGACGCGCCGGCCACCGACCCGTGGGGCCGCTTCGCCGGCCATGAGCAGGGGGCTGCGTCCATCCTGGTCGGCATCGCCGGCGTCGAGTCCATCAAGCGCAACCAGCCCGTCAACCTGGACGACCTCGTCCCGCTGAAGCCCCGCGCCACCCGGCTGTCCGAACTGACCTGATCTCCCCGGGCTGCCGCCGGCACCAGGGCCCTCGCCGGGCGCCTGGTCCGGTATTTAATAAGTAATTGAATACGGCTCATAGTTATCAAATGCTGCGGTGTGCGGCCTAAGAAGAAAATCTCCCAGACCCTGCTCGCGAAGGAGCTCGGCGTGTCCCAGGCCCTCGTCTCCCTCGCCCTCAACGGCCGCAGCGCGGGCATCAACCCCGACACCTACCAGCGCATCTGGGACCGGGCCATCAGCCAGGGTTACCTCCCCAAGGGCATGCGGGTCGAGTCGACCCCCGACGCGTCGCGGGCCCGGCAGATCGGCTACATCCTGCGCGCGCCGCTGCGGCTCTACATCCCCAGCACCTATTTCGGACATGTGCAGCACGGCCTGCACCAGGAACTGGAAAGCCGGGGACACCGGCTGGTTTTCCTCGGGGCCGAGGATGAACTGACGCCGGGAAAGCTGCGCCAGTTTTTCCATCCCAGCAATCATCTGGGCGGAGTCGTCCTCCTCGGCGAAGTTGCCCGGCCCTTCATGACCGAGCTGTGCAAGCTGACCCGGCGGGTCGTCGCCGTGTCCGCCCGTTACCACGGGCTCTGCCACTCCGTGCTGGGCAACGAACCCGAGGCGCTCAACGAGATCGTCCGCCATCTTTTCAATCTCGGCCACCAGCGCATCGGCTGGCTGGGCGGCAATGCCACGCTGGGCCGCCACGATGCCCGCCTGGCCGCCCTCAAGGCGGCGCTCACGCCCCTCGGCCTGTCCCTCGACCCGCGCTATACCATCGTGCTCAACCAGGCTGACCGCGCAGAAGGGGCCGAAGCCGTCCATGCCCTGCTGCCCCACGCCCGGCGGAAGGATTTCCCCACCGCCTTTGTCACCTACAACACCCAGATGGCGGCGGGTGCCGCCATGGCCTTGCAACGCGAGGGCTGGAAGGTGCCGGGTGACCTCAGCCTGGCCTCGGCTGACGTCTCCCGCCTGAGCGTGGAAGGGGCCCTGCGCATCACCGGCGCCGGCACGAGCCCCGACAAGCTGGGCGAGGCCGCGGCCCGCCTTGTCATGGGCGAAGGCGTGCCGGTGGAGGGTTTCACCGACCTCGTGCTCCCCGCCCCGCTCGTGGTGGGCAACTCGACCGGCCCCGCCCGGTAGGTTCCCATGGTTTCGCGTCACCCGCCGCCCGCTCCGCCGAGGCTGATTTATATTTTTGGCTTGGCAGTTTATAATTATTAGATTTACCTGTCAGCCCCGCCCATGACCCGCTACGACTACGCCGTCCTCGTCTTCTATTTCGGCTACATGCTGGCCATCAGCTGGGTGTTCCGGAAGTTTGTGACCAACCTCAGTGATTACTTCCGCGGCGGCGGCAAGGCGATGTGGTGGATGGTGGGCGGCTCGGCCTTCATGGCGGCCTTCAGCGCGTGGACTTTCACGGGCGCCGCCAGCAAGGCCTACACCGACGGCTGGCCGGTCATGGTCATCTTTGTGGCCAACGCCGTGGGCTTCGTGCTCAACGCGGTCTATTTTGCGCCCCGGTTCCGGCAGTTGCGCGTCATCACCTCCGTCGAGGCCATCCGCCAGCGTTTCGGCGCGGTGAGCGAGCAGGTGATGATGTGGCTGCAGATCCCGCTCAGCACCCTGCAAGCCGCCATCCACCTCAACGCCCTGGGCGTCTTTTTCGCCGCCATCTTCGGCCTCGACCTGACCTGGACGCTGCTGGTCACCGGTGCCGTGGTCCTGTTCATGACCCTCGTGGGTGGCAGCTGGGCCGTGCTCGCGGCCGACTTCATCCAGGTGCTGATCCTCATGCCGGTCTGCGCCGCGGTGACGGTGCTCGCCATCCTGCGGCTCGGCGGCTGGGACGGCTTCCTCGCCGG
>JANMTJ010000156.1:0-1570 GCA_031390295.1 Oleiharenicola sp. | reverse complement strand
AGCGATGGGGTTGCTCGACAACTCGCCGTTGATCAGCCGGTGCACCTTGAGCGGGTTCGCATTCTGGAGCTCGGCGGGCAGCAGTTCGTCGGAAAAACCCTGGTAGCAAACCGGCCGGGCCCAGCGGCCGAGTGCGCGCGTACCCACCGATGTGGTGCGTCCGCCGTCACTGGTGGAGGGATACGGCCCGCCATGCACGATGGCATGGCTGACCTCGACCCCCGTCGGATAGCCGTTGAGCACCAGCCGGCCGGCCTTCGTGGCCAGCACCTCGATCAGGTCGGCCTGGTCCTTCGCCTCGGCGGCTCCGGCCTGGAGCGTGGCGGTCAGCGAACCTTCCAACTGGGCGGCCACCTGGAGCAATTCCGCCCGGTCCTGGCACCAGACGACCAGCGAGCTCGGCCCAAAGATCTCCTCGGACAGCGCATGGTTGCCGAGGAATTCGCGGGCGCCGGTCTCGAACCACACGGGGGCGGCGCTGCAAAGCGAGACGGCATTGCCTTGGGCCAGAACCTTGACGCCGGCCTGCTGGGCCCGGGCCGTGGTATTGGCGACAAAACTTTTCCGTATGCCCGGTGTCAGCATCACGCCTTCCAGCGTGGCGGCCAGCCGCTCTGCCAGGGCCTTCACGAACAGCTCGGCTGCCGGGGATTTCTGGAGGACGATCAGACCTGGATTGGTGCAGAACTGACCGACGCCGACCATGGCCGACGCGTAAAGCCCCTCGACCAAGGCGGCCGAACGCTCCGCGATGGCCCCGGGCAGGATGAACACCGGGTTGACGCTGCCCATCTCGGCATAGACCGGGATCGGCTCGGGGCGCGCGGCGCCTAGGTCGGTGAGGGCCCGGCCGCCCTTGACCGAGCCGGTGAAACCGGCGGCCTTGACCAGCGGGTGCTTCACGAGCGCCTGCCCCACCTCGAAGCCGACATCGAAGAGCAGGGAAAACGTACCCTCGGGCAGACCGCAGTCGCGCACGGCGTGCAAGATCAACCGCCCGACCAGTTCGCTCGTGCCGGGATGCGCCGGGTGGGCCTTGACAATGACCGGGCAGCCCACGGCGAAGGCCGAGGCCGTGTCACCGCCGGCGACCGAGTAGGCGAAGGGGAAATTGCTGGAACCGAAAACCACGACCGGGCCCAGCGGGCGCAGCATCGAGCGATGATCGGGCTTGGGCAGGGGCTTGCGCTCGGGGTTGGCTGTCTCGATGCGGGCGTCGAGCCAGTCACCACGCTCGGCGGCCTCGGCGTAGAGCCGGAGCTGGCCGACGGTGCGGGCCACCTCGCCCTTGAGCCGGGGCTCAGGCAGTGCGGTTTCCAGCATGGCCCGTGCGACCAGATTGTCGGACTTGGTCTCGAGATTGGTCGCGATGGTGCGGAGAAACCTGCCTCGGGCGGCGCCGGACAGGCGTGCCAGCTCCGGGGCGGCGGCGGCGGCCAGCTGGGCGGCACGCTCGACATCGTCCGCCGAGGCCGAGGTGAAGGTGGGTTCCAAGGATGCGTTCTTCGCGGGGTCGAAGCCCTTGAAGGAGTCACCTCCGAAGCCACTGGAACCAAAGCCGATGAGGGAG
>JANMTJ010000152.1:0-5682 GCA_031390295.1 Oleiharenicola sp. | reverse complement strand
AGGTAACCGAAGAAATCCCCCGCATCCAGCAGGCCCGGCGTGCGGGCGATTTTCCAGCCCGTGAGCCGGTCGAGCTTGCGCGACACGTCCGCCAGCGCCGGGATCCGGTCGCGCTCGAGGCCGAGCAGGTGCAGGCCGTGCAGGAACTCGTCGGCCGCGTGGCCGGGCAGCAGCTTCTTCTGGCCGGTGTAGAGGATTTGCCAGACCAGTTGCTCGTCCGGCGTGTAGGCGGGATAGACACATTCAGCGCCAACGGGAATCGGGCCGGTGAGCTTGATCGGGATGCAGCGTGGATCGGAGCCGTCCTGCGTCGGGGTTTCGGGGCGGACCGAAGACGAGGGGGGCGTCATGGGCGGAGCGTAGCTTTTCGCCGCGGGAATGACCATACGGCGAACGGCGTAAAACACCGGGCGAACTGATGGAACCGGCCGGCCGTGCAGGAAAGATTCGACTGTACGAATTTCCGAAGGCAATTTCCCGGATACCCGCCATGCGCCTTGCGACCCTCCTGCCTACCGCCGCGAACCAAGCGGTACCCGCCGTCGCCCGGCCGGACGGCTCTTGGGTTCCATTGGCGTCGATCCTCGGCACCGGATCTTTTCGGCTCGAAGACCATCTGACCGACAACCTTGCGGAGGCGGCCCAAATCACCAAGCAGACGGCCGCCTGGCCGGGGCCCAGGCTGCACCCGGGCGATTTCAGTTTCCTGCCGCCCATCGTCCGGCCGCCGGCCTTTCGTGATTTCTACGCGTTCGAGGCGCACGTCAAAACCGCCCGGGCGAAGCGTGGCCTCGAGGTGCCGGCCGCCTGGTATGAACTGCCGGTGTTTTACTTTTCCAACGCCAACGCGCTCATCGGCCACGAAGCCCCGGTCTTTGCCCCCGCCGGTTCCCGCGAACTGGATTACGAACTGGAATTGGGCGTCGTGATCGGCCGGGGCGGTCGCGACATCCCCGTCGGGCAGGCGTGGTCGCACGTGGCGGGCTTCACAATCCTGAACGACTGGAGCGCGCGTGACCTCCAGCGCCAGGAAATGACCGTCGGCCTTGGCCCGGCCAAGGGCAAGGACTTCGCCACGGCGGTCGGCCCGTGGCTGGTGACGCGCGACGAGTTCGCCGACCGGATCGAGGGCGAGCGGCTCTCCCTGGAAATGACCGCACGGGTGAACGGCCGCGCACTGTCGCACGGCAACGTCGCCAGCCTCCACCACTCGATCCCCCGGCTGGTCGCGCAGGCTTCGCGCGACGCGGAACTCTTTCCGGGTGACCTGCTTGGCACCGGCACCGTCGGCACCGGCTGTATTTTGGAACTCGGGCCGGAGCACACCGGTGGCTGGCTGATGCCCGGCGATGTCATCGAGCTGGAAATCGAGCGCCTCGGTATCTTGCGAAACACGGTCGTGCCGCGGCCGGCAACCGCTACCGGTTGAGCAATGCCGCCACCTGCGTACGGCCGCCAACGCTGAGCTTCGCATAAATCGTCGAAAGCTGGGTCTTGATCGTCAGCGGACTGCGCCGCAGTTCCGCTGCAATCCGTCTCGTCGGAAGGCCCTCGCGTACGCCCATCGCCACCTCGCGCTCTCTCGGCGACAGCCGGCCCAGCACGGCCACGGCGCCCGGGGAAAGCGGGCGATTGCGGTCGCCGCGCGGACGGCGGTAATCGAGCTGGATGCCGAAGGCCGGCCGGCGCTGGGTATTTTGCCCGATGGCCCGCAGGACAATCTGGGCATGGAGCCCCAAGTCGTGGTCGCTCACGATCACCGGGCGGGAGGCGAAGGCCTGGTTCTTCACGCGGGACTCCTCCCATTGCGCTTTCAGCTCGGCGCAGGCGCTGAGCAGCGCCGCCGGCACGCGGAAGTTGCGGCGGGGATTCAGCGCAGCGGCCTTGCGTTCCCCATGGTTCCAGACCGCACAACCGTTGGCGGCCTCGCCGTTGTACCAGATCGTGCGCAGGTCCCAGTCGATCAGCAGCAGACCGATCGGCATGTCCTCCAGCATCGTCGCAAAGTGCGCCGCCAGCGGACCCGCCTCCTCGCGGGCGAGGGCCCGGCGCAGGACCGCATAGACGCGGGGCCGGAGCTTGGCATCGCCAAGGGAAAACACGGGGGAGGGCACGGTCCCATCCAAGGGGAGCCGGCGACGGGACGCAATACGCCATCCCGGGAATTACTCCCTATGGCGTATGGCGGCAAAACCCCATCGCGGCTACAGTGGCACCGTTCCGCCACCCCACCCCGACATGACCACCACGTACTTCGGATCCGCTGTGGAGCGCAAGAACGGCACCAATCCGCTCGGCCTCAAGGGCATTGATCACATCGAGTTCATCGTCGATGACGCCGACAAGTGGCGCGACTTCTTCGTCGGGAAATACGGCATGACCTGCCGCTTCTATGCCGACGGGAAATCCGGCGTGAAGGGCCGGCGCGCGCACGTCGTCGGCCAGGGCCGGATCAACTTCCTCGTCGCCGAACCGGCGGGCACGGGACCCGAGGCGGACTTCATGCACTGGCACCTGGAGAAGCACGGCTGCGGCGTGCGCGACGTGGCTTTCCGGGTCAAGGACGCGCGGGCCGCCCTCGCCGAGGCCGCCCGGCGCGGCGCGAAGATCGTCCGCCCGCTGGACGAGCACCCGGAATTCAACGGCGGCGCCATCGCCACCTACGGCGACACGATCCATACCTTCATCGAGCGCAAACCGCACACGGATTTCGCGCCCGGTTACCGGCCGGTGCCCGGCGGCGTCGAGGAGGGCGACATCCATTTCGCCATGATCGACCACGTCGTCGCCAACGTGGAGCACATGGAGGAATGGGTGAAATACTACGAGCAGGTCTTCGGTTTCGACCTGTTCATGCACTTCGACATCAACACCGGTCGCAGCGCCCTCATGTCCAAGGTGATGAGCTCGACCGACGGCTGGGTGAAGATGCCAATCAACGAGCCCTCGTCCCAGAACTCGCAGATCCAGGAATACCTCGACCGCTACAACGGCCCCGGCGTCCAGCACATTGCGCTCCTCACGCCCGACATCATCGCCACCGTCGCGGAGATGCGCCGCATGGGCCAGGACTTCCTCGACGTGCCCGACACCTACTACGACGCCGAGTTTGACCAGCGCATCGGCGAGATCACGGAGGACAAGGCCCTGCTCCGGGAGTTGAAGATCCTCGTGGACCGCGATCACGACGGCTACCTGCTGCAACTCTTCACCAAGTGCGTCTTCACCCGCCCCACGCTGTTCTTCGAGGTCATCCAGCGCCACGGCGGTGCGAAGGGTTTTGGCGAGGGCAACTTCCGCGCCCTCTTCGAGGCCATCGAGCGCGAGCAGGCGAAACGCGGATCCCTTTAAGTGAAAGTGAGAGCGAGGGTGGAAGACCGGAACCTACCTGACACCACACACCCCACCCTGAACCCCCCTCTCACTTTCACTTTCCTTTCCACCTGACCCCATGCCCCAATACCTCAGACTCGGCCAGATTCCCCGGAAGCATCATATCAAGCTGCCCCGGGAGGCCGCCGCAAGCTACCTGGGCGAGGGCCTGCACTACGAGCACGTCATCACGACCGAGGGCTTCGACCGGGCGTACAGCATCGCCTACCACCTCAAGCCGCCGACCCGCGTCAACCGGGTGGAACTCTGGCGCGAGGCACCGCTGCTGCCCGCCGGGCCCGCCCCGCTGCGCCATCACCACCTGAAGTCCGCCGGCCTGGCGCGCGCGGGAGATCCCTACACCGGCCGTGTGCCGTTGATGTTCAACGCCGACATCACCTGCCATCGCTGCCGGCCTGCGACCGCGATGGCCAAGGAATATGACTTCTACCGCAACGGGCAGAGCGATGACGTCATTTTCGTCTGGGCAGGCGGCGGCTGGCTCGAGTCGCAATACGGCCGGCTGCGCTACCGGCAGGACGACTATATCGTCATTCCACGCGGCACCATCTACCGGCTGGTGCCCGATGACATCACGCGGGAAGACTACCTTATCCTCGAGTCAGCCCACCCGGTCCGCATCCCGGAACGCTACCTGCACCCCGAGGGGCAGATCCGGATGGGCGCACCCTACAGCGAGCGCGACTTTCACGGACCGACCGAGATTCTCGTGCACGACAAGGAAGGGGACTTCGCCGTGCTGACGAAGAGCCAGAACCGTTTCACCCGGAACATCCTCGCCGGCCATCCGCACGACATCGTCGGCTGGGACGGCTACATCTACCCGTTCACCTTCAACGCGAACGACTTTGAGCCCATCACCGGCACGGTGCACCTGCCGCCGCCGGTCCACCAGACCTTTGAGATCAACGGGTTTGTCATCTGCACCTTCGCCCCGCGCTACCTCGACCATCACC
This sequence comes from Oleiharenicola sp., assembly GCA_031390295.1. GTDB lineage: Bacteria > Verrucomicrobiota > Verrucomicrobiia > Opitutales > Opitutaceae > Lacunisphaera. The sequence continues at coordinate 1,333 of JANMTJ010000152.1, read as the reverse complement.
CCGAGGCCATCAAGGTGCCGTGGGCGCACGACAACACCGAGGCCGACGAGGTGCTCTTTTATGTGCGCGGCAACTTCGGCTCACGCAAAGGCATCGAGCCCGGTTCCTTCACCCTGCATCCCCAGGGTATTCCCCACGGTCCGCATCCGGGCACCACGGTCAGCAGCTTTGCCCACGATCGCACCGAAGAACTCGCCGTGATGTTCGACACCCAGCATCCGCTCCAGCTCACCGCCGAGGCGCTGGCACTGGACGACCCCAACTATCCGCTCAGCTGGCTCGGGTAAGGATTAGACAGAATTAACAAAATGAACAAGATGGCCGGATCGAATCAGGTATATTCTGTTCATTCTGTCTAAACCATGCTCATCGATTTTCAAAAGCTCACCCCCCGCGAGTCCTATCCATGGCTGATCAACGCCATCAACCCGCGGCCCATCGCGTGGGTCTCCACCATGTCCGCCGCCGGCAAAACCAACCTGGCGCCGTTCTCGTTCTTTCAGGGCGTCTGCGCCAGCCCGCCGACCCTGCTCTTCACCGGCGCGAACGACCGCAACGGCAAGATGAAGGACAGTGTGATCAACGTCGGGCAGGTGCCGGAGTTCGTGGTCAACGTCGTCCCTTACGCCCTGCGCGAGGCAATGAACCTGACTTCCACGCCGCTGCCGCACGGCGAAAGTGAGTTCGAGAAGTTCAACATCGCGACCGCGCCCTCCACGCGCGTCCGCCCGCCGCGCGTGGCCGACGCCCCGGTGTCGTTCGAGTGCAAGCTCGACCGCGTGGTCCGCATTGGCGAAGGCCCGCTCGCGGGCAATGTCGTCTTTGGCACCGTGCTGTGCATGCACGTCAGCGACGCCGTGCTCGGACCCGACGGCCACATCGACCCGCGCAAACTGGACACCATCGGCCGCATGGGCGGCGACTTCTACACCCGCACGACGGAACTCTTTACCATCAAAAGACCGACTTAATCGTTCTCATACTCTTTCTCGTTCTCTCGCCCTGACGAACCGGGAGAATGATTACGATAAAGAGTACGAGAAAGATTACCCAACTACCCCATGACCGACATCGTCATCCTTTCGGCCACCCGCACCCCCCTCGGCGCCTTTCAGGGCGCCCTCTCCGCCGTACCCGCCCCCCGGCTCGGTGCGACGGCCATCAAGGGCGCCGTGGCGCAGGCCGGCGTCAATCCCGCCGACGTGACCGACTGCCTGATGGGCAACGTGCTGCAGGCTGGCCAGGGCCAGGCGCACGCCCGCCAGGCGGCCATCCACGCCGGGCTGCCGACCTCGGTTCGTTGTACCACCGTGCACAAGGTCTGCGGCTCCGG
>JANMTJ010000138.1:0-4994 GCA_031390295.1 Oleiharenicola sp. | reverse complement strand
AGCCCGCGGAAATGTCGGAGGAGAAACGCCTGATGAATGGCAACCACCGCGACGCGCCGCAAAACAAAGCCCAGCATGGAGTGTGGGTGAAGACCTTTGCCAGCAAATCCGAACTGGGTGGCGGCGGTGCGTTCACGATCTTGAACAAAGCCGGGGTGGCCGGAAGGCCCGGCCTCGTGAAAGGCATCGGCATCCTCTCCCGCTCGAACGATGAAAGCGATTTCAACAAGCCCTTCAACCTGCCCGCCTCGGACACGATCTTCGCCTACGACCGGGCTATTGCGCATGAGCTCCTGCACAGCGTGGGCGTGGAGCACCACGGCGAGGGAGACAACAACATGATCGTCGGCTACGCCTCGACGAGGAATCCGATGAACAAGACCGGACGGCCCTACTACGGAACTTCGTTGGACAAGCCGATTGACCTGCGCACCGAGGAAGGCGAAGACGTGGCCCAGCGCGACATTCCCGACTACGAAAAAACCCGGCAGTTTTTGGATATGATTTTGTTGGCCCGTTGCCTGAAGGATGGGGCGGATTACATCAAGAGGAACGGCGCCACTTACAACCCGCTGTTCAGTACGCCCCAGGCCTATGCGGATTTCGAGATCGAGTTGCTGGGGGTGTTTTGCATGATGCACATCAGCGGGATCGTCGGGATGGATCAAGGCGAGCATTCCGGGGCGGAGGACTGCCTGATGCGGTATTATTTCGCCAAGTACTATGTGTCGAAGAAACCGGCGACCATCGGCGACAAGCAGTATTACCTGATTGGCGCGGGCAGCGAGCACACCGGCATTCAAATCTGTCATGACCAGACGGGAACCGGCGTGAATGCCCCCGGCCACAAGCCGCAGTCGCGTTACGGCGACGCCGGCAATGGTGACTGTTTCTCACAAATTTGTCCGAACGACGCGGTGCCGCCGCGTGCCGCCAAATGAAATTCGCGTCCACCCTCTCGTTCGCTCGAACCGGCCTCGCCGGGTTGTTGTTGGGCTTGGTCGCGCCGGCGCACGCCGCGGGAAAGCCGGCACCGCAAGTCTCCGTTTCGTTGCGAGGCGTCGCCGGGCAAATCCTGGAGCAGGGGGAACCCTGGCGGGTGGCCGTGCGGCTGGATCTCCCACGCGGCAGCAAGGAAACTCTCAGGCTGGCGCCCGAAGCGGGCACTTGGGCGGATGCGATCGCGGTCGAACTGTATCCGGCGACCGGCCCTGCCGCCGTCGCCCGGGCAGAGCCAGTGGGAAAACCAGAAATGCCCCAGGCCACGCTCAATGCGGAACATGTCGCAGGCGGCTTGTGGCGGTTTTCCCCGGAAGCGATGCAGTCGGTTGCCCCCGGCAACTATGTGCTGCGGGTTCGCCTCGCCCTCGCCAGTGGGTCCGGTTGGAGGGGCGTGGGGTCGGCGCGGGAAATTACCCTCGTGGTGGTGCCGGCAGCGGCCACACCAACAACCCAGCGAATTGTGAACCGCGCGAACGATCTGTTGTTGCACGGTCGGGTGGAGGGCGCGGCGGCCCTCGTCGATGCCAGTTTGAAAACCGCGCCCCGCGATTATTCGTTGCTGAAGGTTCGGGCCCAGATTGCTGGACGTGCCGGCAATCCGCTAGCCGCGATATTCCTCCTGAACGCCGCGAATTTTTCAACCGGCAACAGGAAGATTTCCGGTCTGCCTCCGCCGGAGGATATTGAGCTGCGGGAACGGTTCGAGAAATCGCGCCGGGCCGCCGTCGCCTCGGCGCCGCCTCCGCCCGCGTGGAGCTGGCCGCAGGCGGAAGTGCTGCTCGCGCTTTCGCAGGAAGCGAAGGATTCCGGCTTTATTCCAGCGATGCCGCCAGAAAGCGCGCCAGGTGCGCGCCCCGCGACCGCTCCGGCGGTCGCTACCCCGGGTTTGCCGCCACCGATCCGGCCCGAGTCGGCGCCCGCCTATCAAACGCCGATGCCTGCAGCGGTATCCGTCGCGCCGGCCGGGCCCCGGCATGAGTCCGGTGAAATCGTGCCGGCGACTGAATTGAACGATGCGAAGGTCAGCGCCGACCCCGCCGGCCAATGGGCGGCGAGCGCGGTTGCCGGTTCGCAATACGGTAAAACACAATACTCCGCTGCGCAGGCCACTGGCGCACCCAACATCAAAACCGCCGGCAACAGCCCCGATGCCTGGTGTCCGGCGGGCAAGAACACGGGCACCGACTGGCTGGAGGTGACGTTTGCCAGACCTGTTAAGGCCACCGAAGTGCGCGTGCGGCAGAACGACACAGTCGGTGCGATCACGAAGATCGAGGCCATGGAGCCCGACGGTACGACCCATGTCTGGTGGGAAGGCGTTGATCCTTTCAAGGCGACCGCAGTGCGGGAGATTGTCTGGTTTGCCGTGCGCGTACCAAAGACCTCCTACCTAGTTGCGCGCATGAAGATCACGCTGAATCTGGCGACGAATACCGGCTGGAAGGAAATCGACGCGGTGCAGTTGATCGGCGCGGCGCAATAGGAGCAGGGGTAGGCCGCGCCCTGTCGGTGCCCGGGCCCGCTACATATTGCCGGAGAAAGCCATTGACGAAACCCCGGCGCTGGGCGGAATGAACGTCTTTAATGCCGTGACGAGCAGGATCCACCCATCGCCCCACCTGAAATTTTCAGCCGGGCGTAGTGTGACCGGCGTTTGGAGGTTGAATCCATGAGCGAATTCATCTCCCACGAATGCGGCATCGCCTTGGTCCGGTTGAAGAAGCCGCTGGCCTATTACCAGGAGAAATACGGGACGTCGCTCTGGGGTTTCCAGCAGCTCTTCCTCCTGATGGAGAAGCAGCACAACCGCGGACAGGATGGCGCGGGCGTGGCCTGCGTGAAGTTCGACGTGCCGGCCGGCGAGCCGTACATGTTCCGCGAGCGCAACGTGGACAACAATCCGCTCGACCGGATTTTCCAAGCGCTCACCGCCCGCTACACGGCCCTGGTGGACGAGGGCACGATTCACCCGGAGTTTCCCGACACCGTCAAAAAGAACTTCGATTTCTGCGGCGAACTTTACCTCGGCCATCTGCGCTACGGCACCTCCGGCGGCTACAACCTGAGCGCCTGCCACCCCTTCTTCCGCCGCAGTTCCTGGCCCACTCGCAACCTGATGCTGGCGGGCAATTTCAACCTGACCAACACGGCGGAGCTGAACGACAGCCTCATCGCCATCGGGCAGCATCCGATCTTTGCCACGGACACTCAGGCCATCCTCGAGCGCATCGGCTTCTGCCTCGACGACGAGCATGAGCGGATCTACCGCGAGCTGCGCGGCGCGGGCCTGCCCGGGACCGAGATTTCCCGCCGGATCAACGAGGAGGTCGACCCGGCCCGCGTGCTGCGCACGGCCGCCGCCAACTGGGATGGCGGCTACGCCCTCGTCGGCGTGCTGGGCAACGGCGACGCCTTCGTGGCGCGGGACCCGTCGGGTATCCGGCCCTGCCACTGGTTTGAAAACGACGAGGTGGCAGCCTTCGCCTCGGAGCGGGCGCCCCTCTGCACCGTGTTCGACCTGGAGGCCGGCGAGGTCCACGAGGTGGAGCCCGGCTGCGCCGTGGTCATGAAGAAGGCCGGCAGCGTCGCCGTGGAGCGCATCACGACCGCGCTGCCCAAGACGCAGTGCACGTTCGAGCGCATCTATTTCTCGCGGGGCAACGACTCCGACATCTACCGCGAGCGCAAGGCGCTTGGTGCCGGCCTCGCCGACCAGCTGTGGAAATCCATCGGCGGCGACCTCGAGAACTCCGTCTTCAGCTTCATTCCCAACACGGCCGAGGTGGCCTACTTCGGCCTGATGAGCGAGCTGCGCTTCCGGCGCCGCGCCGAGGTCAAGCAGACGCTGCTCGACGCCGCGAAGGCCGGTAAAATCACCGAGGCGCTGGTGGACGACCTGATCCTCAACAACTGGCCGCGCGGGGAGAAGCTCGTGTCCAAGGATGTCAAGATGCGCACCTTCATCAGCCAGGAAAAGTCGCGTAACAACCTCGCCTCGCTCGTCTACGACGTGACCTACGGCGTGGTGAAGCCCAAGGACTACCTCATCTGCGTGGACGACTCGATCGTGCGCGGCACGACGCTGCGCCGCTCGATCCTGCGCATCCTGAAGCGGCTCAACCCAAAAAAGATCATCATTGCCTCGACGGCGCCCCAGATCCGCTACCCCGACTGTTACGGCATCGACATGTCCGAGATCGGCAAGTTTGTCGCCTTCGAGGCCGCCATCACCCTGCTCAAGGAACGCGGGCAGTCCGCGCTGATCGAGGACGTCTACCGCCATTGCCGCGACGAGCTGAAGCAGCCCGGGAAGGTGCCGGTCAATCACGTCCGCAAGATCTACGAATCGTTCACGGCCGAGGAGATTTCCCGGAAGATCACCCAGTTGGTTTCACCCAAGGCCAACGGCTGGCAGGGCGAGATCGAGATCATCTACCAGTCCATCGAGAACCTGCACAGCGCGCTGCCCGACCACAGTGGCGACTGGTATTTCACCGGCAACTACCCGACGCCCGGCGGCTACCGCGTCGTGAACCAGGCCTTCGTGAACTACTTCGAGAAGCACGAGGGCCGGAGCTACTGATGTTTTTCGCCACGGATTACTCAGATGAAACGGATAAGTCCCAGCAACCAGCACTGTACTGTCATTCTGAGAGCAGCGAAGGACCCAGTATGAATTTCGCCAGCGAGTACGGGTTTGGATTCTTCGCTTCGCTCAGAATGACAAGCATGGTTTATCTGTGCCCAACTGTGCCATCCGTGGCTGATTTCTGATGAGCCTCTCCTACGAAAGCTCCGGTGTCCGCTACGACCAGCTCGACGCGTTCAAGCGCGCCTGCCAGCAGGCCGCCCGCACCACGGCCGGCGAGCTGGCCGCCCACGGCTACAGCGAGCCCGCCACTACCCGTGGCGAGAGCGCCTACCTGATCGAGGGGGCGGATCATTTTCTCGCCCACGTCGAGGAGGGCCTCGGCACCAAGAACCTCGTGGCC
>JANMTJ010000105.1:0-4844 GCA_031390295.1 Oleiharenicola sp. | reverse complement strand
CAGGAAGGTATATGGGGTCTTCAACTACTTATTATCTGCTGAATGACAATGAATAGCATATTTATTATCCGTTGCTTGCTAAGCGGAGAAATCATCACATCCTGTACCACGATGGTAGGGGCTGGGTCCCTGCCAGTTGTTGATTGAAACAGCCTGAACCCCTCATCGGGAACGGGCTCTGACCGCCGCTTCAAGCGGCTATGGAGGACGAGACAGTCATGCTGACTATCATCGCCATCTCGGTATCCTGGTTGTCGGTCGCAGTGATTTATCTCATTGCGGCCTCTGATCGCCGGGAACGCCGGTTCTAAAGAAAATAACGACGCCCCGGGGGATTTCCTCCGGGGCGTTTTTCTTTGGCGGGGCCTACGGGCGGGTCGCGCGCGTTTGTTTGCGGTATTGCCCCGGGGACTCACCCGTCATGCGCTTGAACACGACCGAGAGGTACTCGATGTGCTCGAAGCCGGTCATGCCGGCGATGCTCTTGAGCGGCAGGTCGGTCTCCGACAGCAGTTCCTTGATGCGGGTGAGCTGCACCCGCCGGATCTCGGCCTGGGGCGAGCGCCCGATGAAGCGGCGGAATTTCTTCTCCAGCTGGCTGCGCGAGGCGGCGGCATGTGTCACGACCTCGTCCACGCTGATGCCCTGGCAGGCGTGTTCGCGGATGAAGCTCAGGGCCGCCGCCACGTTTTTGTCGCCGACGGCCAGGATGTCGGTGGACAGGCGGGCCACGACCCCGAGCGGATCAACGCGCACGTCCATCGCGCCGGGCTTCTCCCCGCGGAGCATGCGATCCAGCACCTCGGCGGCGTGGTAGCCGGACTGATGGGCGTTGAGGGCGATGCTCGAGAGCGACGGGTAGGAAAGCTCGCAGCGCATGACGTCGTTGTTGACCCCGAGCAGGGCGATTTCCTCGGGGACCAGGAGACCGGCGTGCTGCGCCGCGGTGATGACTTGGAACGCCCGCACGTCCACACAGGCCATGATCGCAACGGGCTTGGGCAGGCCGGTGAGCCAGGCGGCGATCTGTTTGGTCTGGCCGGCGTCCCAGTCGGGGGTGATGTCGCCGGGATAATCGACGTCGAGCACCTCGCAGCCGTGGCCGGCGAGCCGCAGCGCCTCCAAAAAACCGTCGCGGCGCTCGCAGGACCAGCCCTCGTTGGAAAATCCGCAGTAGGCGAAGTGGCGGAAACCGCGCTCGAGGAAGTGCTCGGCGCCGAGGTGCCCGATGGCGGTGTTGTTGGGCCGGATCTTGGGCACGCCGGGGAAGGGTGGGGTGTCGTTGAGGTCCACCAGCGGGATGCCGAGGTGCGCGCAGTGCTTCACGAGGGCCGGGGTGGTGTGGCGGCTGATGACGCCTTGCCACTTCTCACCGCGCAGAAAGCCGGGATCCCGCTCGGTGCGCGCCTCGTCGTCCAGGAAGGTGGACCACTGGCGGTGCGAACGCTCATGCTGCACGATGCCGTGGAGCATGCGGGTCGCCTCCTCGAACCGCATCAGGAATACGAGCAGGATCTTGGGCTTCACGCCGACACGATGAATTTCCCGCGGGGATATGCAATCCCGGCGGGTAGCACGGGTCTGGCGCGGACTGATGCCGCTCGACGGGGGATATTTTCGGGTGCGGGCTAATAAAGCCACGACTGGCGCGTCAGGAGGAGCATGAAACCCACCCTGTTGCTGACCCTGCTGCTGACGACCGGCCTGGCGGTAACGACCCTCGCCCATGAAAAAAATGACCGGTGCGAAGATGATGACCACCGGGATGACCGGTCTTCGCGCAATCGGAATGAGGAGCGCATGAACTGCTCCCGGAGCGACGATCGCCGCTACCGGGATCATCACCGCGAACGGCGGTCTCGCCGGGACTGCGATGAGCCTCCGATCATCATCTATCCGGAACCAAATTACAGGTATGGATATTTCCCATCCCTGCCGCCGTGGAATTACCATGGTCGGTTTGTGCCGATCCCGATCCCGCGGCGTCCTGTCTACCTCTTACCCGGCATGCCCTAAACAAGCGCGACACAGCAGACGCCATACACCCGCCGACTATCGCGGACAACTTGCAGAAAGCGATGTCCGTGTGAAGTTTCCAACTCGAATACGCTTTCCAACGGCCCGGCTTGGTCCATCATGCGCGTGTCGCTTATGGGTCAGGAGACGATCACCTACCTCACCAACATTGTCATCGGGGTCATCCTGGCGGGACTGATGACGCACTATTGGCACCAGCAGGGCCGGCCGCCGACCATGCGTTACTGGATGCTGGCGGCGTGGGTGATGACGGTGGCGGATGTGATGTTCGCGATGCGTCCGCAGCTGCCCTACTGGCTATCGCGGCTGGGGCCGACGCTGCTGGTCACGGTCGGCCATTGCGCCCTGTGTCTGGGCGCGCAGCGCACCGCCGGGTTGCCGCGCAACTGGCGCGGGCTCGGCGCGGTATTGCTGCTGCACACGGCCGGACTGATTGGCTTTCTGCTTTGGGCCCAGCCGACGAACTGGCGCATGGTGATGAACGGCGCGGTGTGGGCCGGGCTGTCCTTCTGGGCGCTGCGCAGCCTGCGGCAGGCGTCGCCGATGTACTGGCAACCCCTGGTCTCTCCCGCCACCGCCTTCCTCTGCCACGGCATCTTCCACGCCATGCGGCTGGTCCTGGCCGTGATTTTCGAAGTCCGCGGCTGGACCGAAGCCTCGGCCTCCCTGCAGATCATCGGCGACCTCGAGGTGAGCTTCTTCATGGTGGCGTTGTTCGTGGCCATTTTGATCGCCACCCTCCAGTTGCGGCATGAGGAACTGTCCAGCGCCCACGCCGAGGTCCAGGCGCTGTCCGGCCTGTTGCCGATCTGCGCCTGGTGCAAAAAGGTGCGCGACGACGACGGCTACTGGCGGCAGGTGGAGGATTATTTTTCCCGCCGCGACCACATCCAGTTCACCCACGGCATCTGCACGGACTGCATGGGTGAGCACAAGTCCGTCCCAACACCGGATGACGACCGGGATGGGCCGGTGGTCGGCGCGGGCGGGAGCTGACCGGACACCGGCGAAACGCGGCGGGTCGGCCGCGGCCGGATTACTTCAGCTCGGAGAGCCACCGGTTGACCTGCGCGCGCGCCTCCGGTCCCTCGACGACCAGCAGGCCGTCGGGCCCGTAGATCTTGAAGTGGGGGAGCTCCTTGCCGGCCAGCTCGTATTGCCGGGCGACAGGCGACTCCCAGTCGATGTGGTGGTATTCCACCCGGTTGATGTCCACCTTGACCACCGCGAGATCATTGCGGCTCCGATGCAGCCGCAGCAACGGATCGGAGTATACGCGGCAGGACGGGGAATACTCGCTGGTAAAGTCGAACACGGTGGTCCGGCCCGTCACGAGAAAGTCGACTAGCTGCACTTCCCCGCCTTGGGCAATGCTCAGGGGCTTTTGCCCCTTGGTCTGCTTGCCCGCGGCGAGGGCCGGGGCGGCCAGCACGAGGGAACAGAGCAGGCACACGAACAATTTATTGAAAGGCATGGGGGGAACTTGCTGGGAAAGAATCAGGTTACGACAACCCTGGGGAGACGAGGTTCCGACCAGTGGCCAGGATGTGGCGGCACAGGGATTCGCCGCGGTTGAAATCGCGGCAGGTTTGCGGCCGCTCGGCGTAGATGGTGCAGAGCATACTGATGGGATCGAGGGCGACGCAGGCGCCGTTGCCGCGCTGGTCCATGCAGCGTGCGCCGGCGTGCTCGACGACAAACTCTTCCGGTACCACGTCACCCGCCCGCAACTCCACCACCATATGGCAGCAACGGCCGCAGCCGGCGCAGGCGGGAAGATCAGGGTGGAGGTCGATGGGTCCACGAGGGCAGCATGGCCCGCCTTTGGCGAACTATAGTTGGATTTATCCGCGGGCAGGGGACGTTGGGCCCGGGTTTGGGAGTCGGGAATATATATCGAATAACGATAAATATGGTATTGACGAAACATAAATCGGGTTTATCGATCATCAATAAACACCGATTTCCTCACCACTCAACCCAAACACCCCCGCTCTCAATGAAACTGTTCACCAACCTCCCTGGTAATCTCCGCGCGCTCTTCGGATTCCTGCGCATCCTTACCCTCCTCACGGCCTTTAGTTGGCTCACTGGCGCCATCTTCTTCAGCCCATTGCTCGGGCGCTGGTTGCCGGAACGAAATTTCCACATTACGTTGGGCGACGTGGCCCTGAAAGCCTCGCCCGATTCCATCCGGCTCAAGGCGGACACGGGGAATGCGGATTCGCTCAGCCTGCACGACCTGCGGGGTTCGCTCCGCGCAAACTTCAGCACACGCAGCGAGTCGCTACAGGCCAGGCTGATGATGTCCATTTTCCCCGCCGCCTTGGTGGTCATCATCACCAGTTACCTGCTGTTCACAGCCCTTCGCAATCTTTGTGCCCATCTCGAGGCGGGCCAGGTATTCACCGAGGAAAACCTCCTGCTGGTGCGGCGAGTTGGCCTGATCCTCGTTGTCTCCAGCCTGGCCAACGCGGTCCTGAGTGTCTGGGCGTCGTTCCTCATGAGCACTTACCTGCATGCGCAGGCCGTGTTGGGAAATGGCTTGGAATTCGCGGGGCAAGTGGCATTCGAGCTGCCGACGGGGCCGTTGTCTATCCAGACCGGCCTGATTGTGGGCTGCCTGGTACTTATGCTTACCGCGGCCTTCCGTCAGGGTATGAAACTCAAGACCGAAAACGATCTCACCGTTTAAGCCATGCCTATCCAACTCAATCTTGACCGGGTGATGGCCGAGCGCGGCATCAGCCTCACCGAGCTGGCGGAACGGGTGGACCTCACCCTGGCCAACCTCTCGATCCTGAAGA
>JANMTJ010000428.1:0-9162 GCA_031390295.1 Oleiharenicola sp. | reverse complement strand
AGGACGCCTGTATGTAGCGAAGCACCGCGGGAATGCCCGGAGCCCCCGTCTCGTGCGGAACGACCTCGATGTCGTGAGGGCGGACATACACCTGGACGATGCTATGCAGACCAGCTGGGATGGGCGACGAAGTGCCTGCCGCCAGCGCCGCGGCCCGGAGCACGTTGACGTTGCCCAAGAACTGGTAGACGAACGGCGTGCCGGGGCGGTCATAGACCTCCTGCGGGGTGCCGACCTGCTCGATCTTCGCCTGGTTCATGATCACGACCTCGTCGGCGATCTCGAGCGCCTCCTCCTGGTCGTGGGTGACGAACAGCGTGGTGAGGTGGATCTCCTCGTGGAATTTCCGCAGCCAGCGGCGAAGTTCCTTGCGGACCTTCGCGTCAAGGGCGCCGAAGGGCTCGTCGAGCAGCAGCACCTTGGGCTCGACGGCGAGGGCCCGGGCCAGGGCGACGCGCTGGCGCTGGCCGCCGGAAAGCTGGTTGGGGTAGCGTTCCGCGAGGTTGTCGAGCTGCACGAGCTTGAGCAGCTTATGCACCCGGTCGGCAATCTCGCCCGGCGGCGGGCGGTTCTGCCGGCGCACCTTGAGGCCGAACGCGATGTTCTCGAACACCGACATGTGGCGGAAGAGCGCGTAATGCTGGAAGACGAACCCCACCCTGCGCTGGCCGGCCGGCACGTCAGTCACGTCGTCACCGTGGAACTGGATGCGGCCGCTGCCCTCGTCGGCATACTCAAGGCCGGCGATGATCCGCAACAGGGTGGTCTTGCCCGAGCCGGAGGGCCCGAGCAAGGCGGTGAGCTTGCCGCTCTTGACGGACAGGCTCACGTCGGCGAGCGCGGTGTATTGCCCGAAGGTCTTGCGGATGTTGTGGACTTGGACGCTCATGCGCAAAGGACGAACGTTGAACGCCGAACCCTGAACTTCGAACTTTGAAATACGGCAACGGTCATTTGGTGTTCTTTTGGGCGGTTCTGATACTGGCAACGAAGATGCGGATGAGTTCGTCGGTTTCCTTGAGCAGGGGTTCGACGAGTACAGGTTTTTTGACCAAGGGAACCTTCTGAATCAGCCGCAGCCAACGGAGGGTCTCACGCAGTTCCTTGAGGCAGATCTTCAGTTTGTGGATAAAATCGCGGTTGGATTCCGCCGCCTGTGCCTCGGCGTGATTGGGCAGCGGCGAAGTTCCCGACCTCAGTACTTGCAACGCGATGTGCTGTCCCGCCGGCGAACGAGCGACGGACTCCGCCAGCCGTATGATCCGCGCCGCATACTCCAGCAAACGCTCCTCCAGGTCATATTGTTCAGCACTCATGGGTTTAAAGTTCAGGGTTCGGTGTTGAAAGTTCGAAGTTCGCCGCTAGGCGCCGCCCTTGTGCGCGCGCCACTCGATGAGGCTCTTGAGTACCAAGGTCACGATCGCCAGCAGGGCCAGCAGCGAGGAAACGGCGAAGGCGGCGACGAAGTTGTATTCGTTATACAGGATCTCGACGTGCAGCGGCATGGTGTTGGTCTCGCCGCGGATGTGGCCGGAGACGACGGACACGGCGCCGAACTCGCCCATCGCGCGGGCGTTGCAGAGGATGACGCCGTAGAAGAGGCCCCATTTGATGTTGGGCACGGTCACCCGCCAGAAAGTCTGCCAGCCGCTCGCGCCGAGGGTGAGTGCGGCGTATTCCTCGTCGTTGCCCTGCTGCTGCATGAGCGGGATCAATTCGCGCGCCACGAAGGGAAACGTGACGAAGATCGTCGCCAGCACGATGCCGGGCACGGCGAAGATGATCTTGAAGTCCTGCTCGATCAGCCACGCCTGCAACCCGGGCAGGAACGGCGCCTCGGCGTTGAGATACTGGCCGTACCAGCCCTGCGCACCGAACACCAGGACGTAGATCAGGCCGGAGATGACCGGCGACACGGCAAACGGCAGGTCGATGAGCGTGATGAGCAGGCTTTTCCCGCGAAACTCGAACTTGGCGATGCACCACGCCGCCGCGACACCGAACACGAGGTTGGCCGGCACGGCAATGGCCGCCGTGAGCAGGGTCAGCCGGAGGGCGCTGAGCATGTCGGGGTCGCTGAACGACGCGAAGAAGGGGCCAAACCCCTTGCGCAGCGCCTCGGTGAACACCGCCGCCAGCGGCAGCACGAGGAAGCAGGCGACAAACAGCAGCGCGACCGTCATGAACACCACACGCACCCACACGGGGTTGCGGATGACGCGCGGGCCGGCGGCGCGGGGCGCCGGCTTGGTGACCAGGGTGGAGGTGGCGGTGAAAGCAGCCATGTCAGACGCGATAGTAGCGACGGCTCCACTTCTGGAGCAGGTTGATGAGCAGCAACAGGACGAAGGACGCCACCAGCATGACAACGGCGATGGCCGTCGCACCGCGATAGTCGTATTGTTCGAGTTTGGTGATGATGAGCAGCGGTGTGATCTCGCTGTGCATGGGCATGTTGCCGGCGATGAACACGACCGAGCCGTATTCGCCGAGGGCACGGGCAAAGGCCAGGGCGAAGCCCGTGATCAGGGCCGGCATCAACTCCGGGAAGATGACGCGGGACATCGTCTGCCAGCGGTTGGCGCCGAGGGTGGCCGCCGCCTCCTCCAACTCAGGTTCGAGCTCCTGCAGCACCGGCTGGAGCGTGCGCACGACGAAGGGCAGGCCGACGAAGGTGAGGGCGAGGAAAATGCCCGGCCGGTCAAAAGCCACCTTGCCGCCCAGCCAGGCATGCCAGTCCACCCATGGGATCCAGCCGGCCAGCTTGTTGACGCCGGCGACCCAGAGAGGGTCGAGCCACCCTCCCACCCAGCCGTTGGGCGAGTAGATCGCCGACAGGGCGATGCCGGCCACGGCGGTCGGCAGCGCAAAGGGCAGGTCCACGAGGGCATCCACGATCCGCCGGCCGGGAAAGGTGTAGCGCACCAGCACCCAGGCCAGGATCCCGCCGAAAACTGCATTAACCAGCGCGGCAAACAGGGATACCCCGAAGCTCAGCTTGTAGGACGCGATCACCCGGGGCGAGGTCACCGCCGCCCAGAAGTCCGCCCAGCTCAGCCCGGCGCTCTTGATGAACGCCGCCGCCAGCGGAATGAGCACGATCAGCCCGAGGTAGGCCAGCGTGAAGCCCAGCGACAGGCCGAAGCCGGGCAGAACCCGGCGGCGGAAACGGGGCAGGCTGATGGCGGCGGTACTCACGGTCGGGCGATGATAGCGATTCAGTCTTGGCGCGGTGCGCGGCTTTGCAACCGCGCACCGCTGCTATGACTATCTTTGATAGATCTGGTCGAAAGTGCCGCCGTCGGCGAAGTGGACCTGCTGGGCGCTGGCCCAGCCGCCGAAACCGGCGTCGATCGTGAACAGCTCGATCTTCGGGAACTGGCTGGCGTATTTCGCCCTGGCGGCCTCGCTGACCGCCGGGCGGTAGAAATTGCGCCCGGCGATATCCTGGCCCTCGTCGGAGTAGAGATACTCCAGATAGGCCGCGGCCACCGCCGCGGTGCCCTTCTTTTTCACGACCTTGTCCACGACCGAGACCGGCGGCTCGGCGAGGATGCTGATCGACGGCACCACAATCTCGAATTTGTCGGCGCCAAATTCCTTGATCGCGAGGAAGGCCTCGTTCTCCCAGGAGATGAACACGTCGCCGATCCCGCGCTGCACAAAGGTGGTCGTGGAGCCGCGCGCGCCGGAATCGAGCACCGGCACGTTCTTGAAGAGCTTCGCGACAAAATCCTTTGCCGCATGGTCGCCGCCGTGTTTGCGCTTCGCGAATTCCCACGCCGCGAGATAGTTCCAGCGGGCGCCACCGGAGGTCTTCGGGTTGGGGGTGATGACGGAGACGCCCGGCTTCACCAGGTCGTCCCAGTCCTTGATGCCCCGCGGGTTGCCCTTGCGGACGAGCAGCACGATGGTGCTCGTATAGGGGGAGGAGTTGTGCGGCAGGCGCTTCTGCCAGTCAGCCGGGATGCTGCGCGCGTTCTCGTGGATCGCGTCGATGTCGCCGGCGAGCGCAAGCGTGACCACGTCGGCCGGCAGGCCGTCGATGACGCCACGGGCCTGTTTGCCCGAGCCGCCGTGTGACTGCTTGATGGTGACGTCATCGCCGGTCTTCGCCTTCCAGTGGGCGGCGAAGGCCTTGTTGAACTCGACGTAGAGCTCGCGCGTCGGGTCATAAGAGACGTTGAGCAGTTCGACGCTCTTGGCGGAAGCGAAGACGGTGGCGAATAGGGTGAGCGAACCGAGAAGAAGTGATTTCATTTTCATGACTGTGGAAAATTGCGGGTTAGAAGGAAATTTGGAGACGGCTGATGAACGTCGTCTCCTCATCGCTGATGAGTGCGGTGGCGGCCGGGGTCGCGCCCGGCGCGAGGTCGAACTCGTTGCGGAAGATATTAAAGCCGGCGCGCGTGGATCGTGACAGGTACCAGTTCAGCCCAAGCGCATAGGTCGTCAGCTTGGTGGCGCTGGTGTTGGGGTTGGCCAGTCTGGTGGCGGCCGGCCCGCTGAAGGCGGTGTCGTCAATGTCCACGCCGGCGACGCGGCCCACGAGTTCGAACGCGCCCCAGGTGCCATTCCTCAGATTGAAGGTGGTCTTGGGCGTGACCCCGCGGTAAGTGGAGTCCTCACCGGTCAGCACGTATCCGACCGACAGATTGTAGCCGAAGTTCTCGACCTCGCGGACCGCCAGTGCGCCGCGCTGCACGTCGATCGAAGAGACGACATATTCCGCCAGGATCCCGAGGGGACCGCGGTAGAAATAGCCCTGGAGCGACCAAGTGAGGCCCTGGCCAGCCGCATTGACGTTGTCGGCGGCGGCCGTGGTGCTCGTGAGGTAGGTGAAGAAGGCCTGCTGGCCGTCGGTACGGTAACTGGCCGTGCGACCGTTGACCGTGCCATAGTCGCCGGAGCTCACGGCGATACCCACCCCAAGGCCGTTGAGGAACGAATCCTTGTCGTTGCTGAACGGCGTGGCGAACAGGCGGACGGCGACGGTCTTGTCACTGTCGAAGTCCGTGGTGCCGGTGACGTTGTTGCCGCCATCGGGCACGCCGTTGAGGAGCGCGACCGTGTAGTTCAGGCGCTTGTCGAGGACGTCACCGTGGACCGCGATGCCGACGTCGCGGTTGGGCGTGAGGCCGGTGGCGACGGAGCGCTCGTTGAAGAACGCCACCGGGTCGGACTGGAGCTGTTCGAGGCCGACGGGCGTCTTGAACTTGCCGACGCGCACGTTGAAGGCGGGGGAGAAGGCGGCGTTCACGTTGGCGTCCAGGATCTGGATCGTGCCGGCCAGTTCGGGCTGCACGACATAGGTGAAGATGTTGTTGAACTTTCCCTCGAAAATCAGGCGGGCGCGGCGCAGCAGGAAGGTGCCGGTGGGGTCGTTGGCGGCGTCATACCAGCGATAGTCGGCCTGCACGAGGCCGCGGAGCCGCAAGGAGGTCTGCGCGTCGCCCGACGTGATTTCCACGCGGCCGTCACTGGCCGTGACCACGACGGGGTTTGACGCGGCCGCGGCGGCTTCGTCCTTGATCTCCTGCTTGCGCTCGAGGACGAGAATTTTCTGTTCGAGGGCCTGCAGCGCCTGGCGCAGGTCCGACAGTTCGTCCGCGCGGAGCGCGGGAGTGATCGCCAGCAGCGCGATGAGCGCGGGCGCGAGTATGGTGATGCTATGGTTCCTCATGGGATGATGTCTTTTTTTGTCTTCATGGGAACTTCCCGTGGTCGGGTCAGTTGCTGGGTGGGCTGGCTTGGTGTGGATGCCTCCGCGGGCGGGCGGTGGGCGGGAAAATCAAAGGGCGGCGCTGTCCTGGCTGCTGGCTTGGGGCGGGCAGATGCGGGTCTTCTCGGTCCGCTCGATCTGGGTCACCCGGCCGTCGTGCACGACAAGCTGGACGACGCCGTAACGGAGCGTCTCGACTTTTTGCTGGACGACGCGGAGCCACTCTGGGGAGGCATCGGATTTGGACGGCAGGATGGCTTCGCTCATATCGCGTAATCTCCGAGCAGTTGATGGATGACTCCCTCGGTCGGGCTGGTGACAGCGGCCCGGGACTTGGGTGCACTGTTTTTTTTGCGCACAGGGGAGACGGCGTCGGCGCTGAACGGCAGCGGCCGGCCGCTGGTGACCAGCTTCCGCGTGGTCACCTCGACCACGTCGGCGAGGGTGTAGCGGTCCAGGATCGCCGCGATGGCATTGCGCACGTCGAGCATGAGCATGCGCAGGCCGCAGTGGGCTTCATCGGGGCAGTTGCACGGCTCATAGGCCGTCTGGCTGACACAGCCGATGGGCGCGAGGGGTCCGTCGATCAGACGGACGATCTCACCGATGTGAATCGCGCTGGCGGGCTTCCCCAGACGATAGCCGCCGTGCTTGCCGCGTTCGCTTTCCACAAAGCCGGCTTCGCGGAGCTGCTGCATCACCTGCTCGAGAAACTTGATCGGCAGGTCCTCAGCCTTGGCCAACTCGGTCACGCGCACGAGCCTCCGGCCCACCTTGGCGGCGATGCCGAGGTTGATGAGGGAGCGGAGGGCGTATTCGCCTCGTTTGGAGAGTTTCATAGGCCAGTTACTTAATCTACATTAGTTTAGTAGGGATTATAGCAAGCTCCATTTGAGGTAGTTGTCATATTTCTGATGCCTGGTGATTCCAGCCTACTGCAGGTCGGGCTTTATGCCCGACAAGCCGTGTCGGGGATAAACCCCAACCTACAATTTCAGCCGCAACCCATCGTAAGCCAGTTGCACGTCCCCGGGGGCCAGCTTTGCGCACCATTCCTCGTGTTCGATCCGGTGGGTCAGGTGCGTGAGGTAAGTCGTCTTGCCTCCGATCTCCGCGGCGGCGGCGCAGGCTTCGTCGATGCTCATATGCGTGGGGTGCGGCTCAACCCGCAGCCCGTCGAGCACGACCGCGTCGGCCCCCTTGGCCAGGGCCACCGCTTCGCGCGGGATGCGCTTGCAGTCGTTGTAATACACGAACTTTTTGCCCGAAGACTTCTCCTCGAAAACCAGTCCGAGCGTGCTGATCCCGCCATGGGGCAGCAGGGTCGACCGGATTGTGCCATGGGGCAGCTCCAGCGTCGCCGGCATCGGGACAAGATTGAAGGCGGCGTAACCCTTCGAAACCGGCCGTTCGGCGATGGCGTAGGGATAGATGGAGCGCACGCGCGTCATGCCCTCGTCGGTTGAATAGACCGTCAGGGCCGTGCCCCCAAGCAGGTCGCAGAATCGCCGCAGGTCATCCATGCCGTTGACGTGGTCGGCATGCCCATGCGTGAGAATGAAGAAATCCATCCGGTTGATCTTCTCGCGCAGGCACTGCAACCGGAACTCCGGCGCGGCGTCCACCTGGACATGCAGGCCGTCCATGACGACGTGGATGCAGGAGCGCGTGCGACGGTTGCGCAGGTTGTCCGAAGTGCACACCGGGCAATCGCAGGCGATCATGGGCACGCCCTGCGACGTACCTGTGCCGAGAAAGATGACTTCCATGGTGCGACCACGGATGACACGGATGGCACGGATAGGAAAGCCAAAGGTAGGGCCGGACCGCTGGGCCGGCCGCGATTATTTTGACGGCGCGCCCTACCCTCAATCCGAGCTAGATCACCGTCTCCATGTACCCCAGCGCGCCACAGCCAGCACCGCGAACAGACTGACAAACCACAACGAGGGTGCGCCACCGCCGCCGCCACCACCTGAACTGGGTGCGGGGGTGGGCGTCGGAGCCGGAGGTGTGGGCGCAGGTGTGACCGGCACCGGAAGTAGAGCTGTAGGATCGAGCGAGATCACCGTCATCGAGTAGGACGCAAACGTGGCGGAGAAGGTCGTGCCGGAGATGGCCATCGTGGTGCTGGCAATGTCGGTCGAGCCGCTGCCGGTCCGGGCTGCGTCGTCCTGCGTTTTGCCGTAGGAATGGACGTTGGCCGCCACCGGAGGAGTGTAACCGGACAAAGCGATGCTCGCCTCGCGCGTAGCGGTGGGACTCTTGTTGATCACCAGCAGATTCAAGTTCCCTGCGGTGCTTTTGACCGCGAAGACCGTCAGCAGGCTGTCGTTGCTGGTCGCCGCCACCACCGTGTCACCCTGGCGGGCGAACTTCGAAAGCAGCTTGAGCGCGTAGTAGGTGGGATAGGGCTCGTAAGAAGTCGTGGGTCCGCCGGCAGCCTGCGAAGAGAGGATGCCGTAGTCGCCGTAGTTGCGCCAGCCGTAGAGCGAGGTGCTGTTGTTGTTGTTAAAATCCGTGCCGTTGCGAGTGTCCCACCACATGAAGGCGTTGATCTCGGTCTGCAGGAGATTGCCCACGCTGTCGGCGAGAAACAGCCCATTGACCAGGCTGGTGGTCTGTTTGCCTGGTTTTGCGTAGACGGAGTTGTTTTCCGTCACGACAATCTCCACTTTGGCCGCCTCGGTGGCACCGAGGTAGTCGGTGAGCATCCGGCGCATGACCGCGACATCGTCCGGCCAGGTCTTGGCTTTTTGGAGCAGGTTGGCGTCATTCTCAGAATTGAACACGCTGTCCGCCAGCGGGGCCTGCTCGTAACGGTGGTAGATGATAAAATCGGGTGTGACGGCGGGAGTCGCCCTCAACGTCGCAAGCACGACGGGCGTCCAGCCGTTGTAGGCCACGCCGGTGCTGGGATTCGTGGCCGGATGCGACGTGTGGCCGTTGACGTAGTCGGTCTCGCTGGCCGTCACTACGACGCCAACCTTGATGGTCGGATCCACGGCCTTCATCTTGGCGATGTAGTTCTTCGCCCGGGTGGCATAGGTATAGGCGTCGTTCTTCACCGCCTGTTGATCCGTCTCCCAGGTGCCATAGTTCTCGTTGCCGATCTCCCAGTATTTAAGGCCGTAGGCGGCGGACCGGCCGACGCGCAGGAAGTTCATGCCGTCATCCGGGGTCACAAGGGAGGAAGAGCTACGGAGATTCGCCCAGTTGGCTGCGGTTTGCCAGTTGTAGCCCTTGCTGTCGGTGCCGATGGGGTAGTTGATGGTGTTGGCGGTCGCGGTCGGGCTCGCGTTGGCGTATGCCACCCAGGCCGCCGCTTCCTCGGGCGTGCCCGAACCATAGTTCACCGTGACGAAGGCCTGGGCATTGAGCCCCGTGATAAGCTTGGTGAAGCCGTTGAAGCCGGTGGACCATGACCACGTGTTCTCCAG
>JANMTJ010000033.1:0-2602 GCA_031390295.1 Oleiharenicola sp. | reverse complement strand
CGCTGCGTGACCGTGGCGGACGGGCTGGCCGCGGGGAAGTCGATCTTGGGGGCGGCGGGGGTCTGGGCGAAAAGGCCGGCGGCAAGGCACAGGCCGCTGGTGGCAACGAGGCCGGTGCGGAGCAGTTGGGTGATCATAGGGTAAGATGGATCGGGATGGATATAGCTAGAAGGCGGCAAAGGACAAGCACCCGGGGTCGGCAATCAGGTATTATTTTCTAGGATCATGGCCACCACCGGCCAGTCGGCCGCGGCGAGGTCGTAGGTGCGCAACTTCGCAAGGGGCACCCAGGCCACGGCCACATGCTCGTGCGGATGGGGTGCGGACGAGCCGGGGGTGAGTGTGCACACAAAAGGGATCATCTCGATGACCACGGTCTGGTAGTCGTGGGTGAAGGGTGGGAGCGCCCTCGTGACCGCGATGGCGCAACCGAGTTCCTCGTGGATTTCGCGGACGATGGCCGCGGCAGGATCCTCGCCGGGCTCGACCTTGCCGCCGGGGAATTCCCATTTCATGGGCAGCAGTTTGCCGGGTGGGCGTTGCGCGATGAGGACACGGCCATCCCGCTCGATGACGGCACAGACGACGGGTACGGGAAGGGGTGAAGCCACGGCAGTGACAGAACGCACGGAAGAATGCCGGCGACAAGGCATTATGCTTTTTCCGCAACTTTCCGGGGCGTGCCGGGTTTTTCAGGTATGAAAACTTTCCTCAAGGTCCTCCTGATTGCGGCCCTGCTCATCGTGGCGATCAAGCTCAGCCCGGTGATCTTTGTCGGGGCCCTGCTCGGCCTGCTCGCGGCGGCGGTCCTCGGCGCCATCGGCATTTCCCTGGTGGCGGGATTGCTGGCCGTGCTGATCGCTCTGACCGTGGCCTTGGCGCCGATCTGGGTCCCGGTCCTCGTCGTCATGGGCTTGATCAGCCTGTTCAAGAAAAACAGCAGCGCGTCCCAGCCGCCGGTCGTCACGGCCTGAGGCCGGTACTTGCCTCGGGCGGGATCGCCTGACTCACTCCGCCGCATGTCCAAACCGGCGGAGCCCCCGCAGCCCTTCGTCTCCCGTCTCTGCCTGGTGGGCCGCCGTTCCGGGCGGGTGAAGGCGCTGGCCGGTTTCAAGAAGCAGCACCACACGGTGCCCGATGCGGTCAATGCCGCGACCTCGGCGTTCCTGGGCAAACTATGTGCCGGCGAACTGGCGGCGGAGGGCGAGCAATGGTTCCAGCGCACCAAGTCCGCCTTCGCCTACAAGCGGGCGGAACTGACGCTGGAGGTGGCCAGCCCGGTGGCCGTGCTGGCCGCGGAGGATTTCACGCTGGAGATTGCCTACGCCCTCGAGCCCACGGATCCCGCCGGCTACGGGGTCACCCACACGCTGCACACCCTGAGCGGCGGCAAAATCATCGAACGCCCGGAGTTCGACGGGTTGTTTGCCCGGATGTTTGACGGCATCGTCTTCGGGCTGACCAAGGGCACGCGGGTGGAGGCGGTGATCGATGCGGTCGAGGCCTGCGCGGGCGAGGGGGGACTGACGGTCACCTACCCGTCAGACTGCCGGCATTGCATCCTCAAGGTAACGGGCGTGGCGGCCGAGGTCGTGTGCGACGGCGCGACGCTCGAAATGCGTTTTCCACGCGCCGGCTCGCCCCGCGAACTGGTGGCGGACTTTGCCGCAGTGCGGTCGGCCTTTGTGCTGACCAAGAACGCCGTGCTGGCGGGTTTGCTGTAATCTTGAGGTAGGGTCGCCGCTGGCCGGCGGACCGTGTTGGACGGAAACGGCCCGGCGATGAGCACCGGCCCTACAAAATAAATCAAGCGGCCCGGGTGGGCCGCCTGAGAAAACGAGAAGGATCAGGAGAACGAGAACGATTTATTTGATCATGTCCGCCACGAAGGCGCGCTCCTCGACGAGCTCCTTGTTGGTGGCGGCGATCTTGGCCTTGGCGAAGTCGTCCATCATGTAAGGTGTGATGACCTCGTAGCTGCCGGGCGTCGTGGTGCGGACCGGCATGCCGGCCCAGACATTGGCGTCGAAGCCGTAGCGGCCCTCGCTCTTCACCGCAACGGAGTGGATCGCGCCGGGCGTCACGAGCGAGCGGACATGGTCCACGAGCGCGTTGGCCGCGGAGGCGGCCGAGGAGAGACCGCGGGCGGCGATGATGGCCGCGCCGCGCTTGCCGACGGTCTCACAAAACGGGCCCTGCAGCCACGCGGTGTCGGTGATGACGGAGGTGGCGGGCTGGCCGTTGATCGTCGCATGGGCGAACGCGGGAAACATCGTCGGGCTGTGGTTGCCGTAGATGAAGATGTCCTTCACGGCGGTGAGATCCACACCGGCCTTCTTGGCGAGCTGGGTCTGCGCGCGGTTCTGGTCGAGACGCACCATGGCGGTGAAGCGGTCGGCGGGCAGGCGCCTGGCCTGCGAGGCGGCGATCATGCAGTTCGTGTTGGCGGGATTGCCCACGACGGCGATGCGGGCGTCGGCCGCCGCGACGGCGTCGATGACCTGGCCCTGGCCGATGAAGATCTTGCCGTTGTCCTTGAGCAGGTCGGCGCGCTCCATGCCTGGTCCGCGGGGCTTGGCCCCGACGAGCAGGCACCAGTTGG
>JANMTJ010000020.1:0-3519 GCA_031390295.1 Oleiharenicola sp. | reverse complement strand
TGAGGTCAATTGACCGGATTTCATCTGTTCCTGCAGGCCGGCAATCGTCGCCTCGGCATAAGGGAACCCGGCCCGCGCCGTCGCAAGCATCAGGCAGAACAACAGCAGGAGTCGTGTTTTCATGAAGTGGACTTTAGCCACGGATTACACTGATGGGCACGGATAAAACCGACTCAGACTCGTTTCTCTGTCTTTCCATCCGTGCTATCCGTGCAATCCGTGGTCAAAAAGGATTCTCCGCATCAGCCGGCCTCGCCGAGCCGTTCGCCCATGCGGGCGTAAACCTCGAGGCCGTCCGCGCTGTGTTGCACGAGATCGGCGTCGAGCTTGATCCGGCCCGGCTGGAAGAGCGTCACGACGCACGAGCCGCCGAACTTGAACAAGCCCTTCTCCTCGCCCTTCGCCACGGCCCGACCGGGGATGAAGCCCTGGAAAATGCTGCCGACCATCGTCGCTCCGATCTCGCACACCGCGACCCGGCCGAACACCGGCGACTCCACCAGCGTGATCATCCGCTTGTTCTGCCAGAGATAGGCCAGGTTCCGGCGCAGGGCGATCGGCGACACCGAGTAAAGATATCCGTTGATCAGCCTCGGCTCACCCGGCGTGCCGGCGACAGGAAAATGAAACCGGTGGTAATCCACCGGGCACAACCGCGAGATGAGCATCGAACCACCGGCAAACTGCGCCGCTAGGTCCGCCGCGCCCAGAAACGCCGTGAGGTCGAACCGCTGGCCCTTCGCATAGAAACTCCCGGCCGCGTCCACATTCTGGAACGCCAGGTGCCGGCCGTCCGCGGGCAGCACCGCCACGCGCTCGCCTCCGGCAATGGGCCGCGCGCCGGGCTTCAGGCTCCGGTAGAAAAAATCATTGAAGCTCTTGAAGAGGAACGGGCTCTTGGCGAATTCGTCCACGTCCAGATCGTATTCGACGATGAAGGGCAGGACCTTGTTGGCGCTCGAGGGGCGGTTCATGCGCCAGCCGTAATACCACGAGGCGATGTGCCGCTTGGCCAGCGCGTGCAGCAACAGGCTGCCGCTCTTGCTTTCGTAGGTCCAGCGCACCCAGTTCTCACCATAGACCTGCTCGGTCTCGACGGCCTGCTTGGCACGGTGGTAGTAGCGGATGGGCTCGGCGGACATGCGGCTGAATCTCTCGCAAAGCCGCCACGACGCAAACGAAGAAATGGTAGGGCGCGGATTCCGTTCCGCGCCGCGGCGGCGAAGGGACTCGCCGCCCTACCTTCGCCACGCGCTCCGCCTCAGGGCCCGACCGGCGGGGGCGCTTTGCTGGCCGGGCGCGCCTTGAGCGTTTCCAGCTGCTCCATCACCGAGACCACCGGGCCGGGACTGCCATCGTCATTCCACGCCTCCCGCTCGGGCGCCCAATACATCACGGCAATGCCGCGCGGGGCCTGCTGCACGGTGTTGATGATGTCGGCCATGAACTGCAGCCGGCCCTCCGGTGTCTCCGGCCAGAACATGGAGGTGTTGTCCGGCTTGTGCGACCGGCCGTAGCCGGTCTCGACCACGGCAAAATCCTTCCCGTAGCGCGCGGCGCTCCGGACCATGTTGTCCTGGAGTTGCGCGAGGGTGCCATGGTTCCACTCCGGGTAGAAACTCTGTGCGATGATGTCGTACTCGACCCGGGCCTCGGCGAGGTGGTCGAAGAACCACTGGGTGACCGTCCAGTCCGCGCCCTTGTCAATGTGGATGGCAATGCGCGGGGGCGTGTCGCCCGCTGCCGCCTTGACCCCGCGGATCCCGGCCTTGAGCACGCGCGTCAGCTGGTCCCATTGCCGGGCGTCATCGTAGGGCTCGACGGGGTTGTGTTCCTTGGACCCGGGGAATTTCACCTGCGCCAGCGGCCAGAGCGTGCCGCGCGTGATCTCGTTGCCCACCTGCACCCAGTCCGGCATGGCACCGGCGGCCTTGAGCTGCCGGATGACGTCGGCGGTGTAAGCCTCGACCTGCTTTTCCAGGCCGTCGATGTCGAGCGAACGCCACGCCACGGGGATTTCCTGGTGCTGTGGATCGGCCCAGGTGTCGGACAGGTGGATGCAGAGGAGGAACTTGGCCCCCATCGCCTTGATCCGCCGGGCCAGCGGGATGGCGACCTCCAGGGAGTTGTTGGGCGCGTCCCGGACCGGGGAGACGAACACCCGCACCCGGAACGCCGTCCAGCCGTGCTTGTATAGGATGCTCATCTCGTCACCCGGCACGCCTTGGTCCTGATAAACGGGCAACGGCGCCCAGCGGCCTTTCCCGGACGCCCCCAGCGCCGAGATATCGGCCCCGAGGACGAGCGGCTCGGTTCCGCCATTCTTGTTCCGCTGGCCGGTGATCAACGTGCACCCGGACAGCAGCGCGAGCACGGCGCCAAGGGCCATCCACCTGGTGGGAGCGAAGGAGCGGAGATTGTGACGGCTAGGTCTGGCGGTCATTCGACCTGAATCTCACGCAAAGTCGCGCAGACGCAAAGACAGAAATGCCCGCTTGGAGACGACCTTCGGCCCAAGCCAATTTGTAATATAATACGTTACAAAGGGCTCAGCCCATCACCAGTTCGTCGCCCTTCACCTTGAAGGTGACGGTCGAGTCCTCGGTGACCTCGCCGGCGATGAGGGCGCGGGCCAGCCGCGTCTCGAGGTGGCGCTGCAGGAAGCGCTTGAGCGGGCGCGCGCCGAAGACCGGGTCGTACCCTTTCTCCGCCACCCAGACCTTGGCCTTGGGCTCGAGCACGACCTTGACGCGCTTGTCGGCCAGCCGTTGATTCACGTCGGCGATGAGCAGGTCCACGATCTGCTCGATCTCCTCGAGCGAAAGCGGCTTGAACAGCACCGTCTCGTCCACCCGGTTGAGAAACTCCGGCCGGAAGGATTGCCGCAAATCGGTCATCACGCCCTCGCGCACACTTTCCGGGATCTCCGTGCCGGTGACCCCGTCGAGCAAGTGCCGGCTGCCGATGTTCGAGGTCATGATGATGACGGTGTTCTTGAAATCCACGGTGCGGCCCTGGCTGTCGGTGATGCGCCCGTCGTCGAGCACCTGAAGCAGGACGTTGAACACGTCCGGATGCGCCTTCTCGATCTCGTCGAAAAGGACGACCGAATACGGCTTGCGCCGCACGGCCTCGGACAGCTGGCCGCCCTCATCATAGCCGACATAACCCGGGGGCGCACCGATCATGCGCGAGACGGAGTGCTTCTCCATGTATTCGGACATGTCGAGGCGGATGAGGTTGGCCTCGGAATCGAAAAGCTGCGCGGCGAGCGTTTTGGCCAGCTCGGTCTTGCCGACACCGGTCGGGCCGAGGAACAGGAAGCTGCCGATGGGCCGGCGCGGGTCCTTGATGCCGGCACGGGCACGCAGGATGGCCTCGCTGACCAGCCGTACGCCCTCGTCCTGCCCGATGACCCGACGGTGCAGTTCGTCCTCAAGCTTCAGGAGCTTCTCCTTCTCGCCCTCCAGCAGCCGGGTCACAGGAATGTGCGTCCACTTTGAGATGATCTCAGCGATC